>CAZVRS010000165.1:0-2169 GCA_964630115.1 uncultured Candidatus Bathyarchaeia archaeon
ACCTCCCACGCTGATGTCCCCTCCCTCCCCTTCCGCAAGGACGGCCACTCCTCCAACGCTTATCTTATCGAACTTCAGGGCCGAGAGGGCCTTGAAAGAGCCGCCGACATCTACCTCGCTTATACGGCCTCCCCTCGCCCTGGCCGTCCCTCCCACGCTCAACCGCCCTATATCCACGTCGCCATCGAACCTGGCCTTCCCGCCGACCCTGACCTCATCTGCCTTGAACTCGTCTTGGGCGAGCAGGGAACCCCCCACGTCAACCAGGCCGACCTCGGCCCTCCCTCCCACGGTCAGGTAGCCTCCGACACGGACCTCCCTGGCCCTCAGCTCCCCGTCAACCCTGAGTTCCCCCTCCACCTCGAAGAGGCGAGCTCCTGCGGAACCCGAGACCTCGAGGCTTCCATTACGGACCTTCACCCTGTCCTCGACCTCCAGGTCCCCGAGGACTTCTATGGGCCCCCTCCTGGCCTCCAGCCTCCTGGCCTTCAGGCTGCACTCGAAGACGCAGGGCCCAAGGCACTTGACGGGCCCGGAGACCTTAAGGACGGGCGGGTGGCCTCCTCCCCTGACCGTGGCATGCCTCCCCACGATCAAAGTGCCCTCCACGGGCCCTAAGGTGATGGTGGCGCCGTCCTCGACCCTCACGACCTCCTCCGGCTCCCCCAAGCTATGGCACCCACATCCGGGTCGGGAGGACGGCTCATAAGGGGGACTCACGACCCGAGACCACCTTACGTCATCACGGCTCCAGCAGGGCCAGGAGGGCCTTCAGCCTCCTGTATAGCTCTAGGAACTCGGAGCCCCTGGCCGTGAGGATGTAGTGCTTCCGGCCTCCTATGAACTCGGCCCTCAGGAAGCCCGATGCCTCTAGGCGCTCTATGACCTTCTTGGCCCTATCCACGGGCAACCTGGCGCCATAAGAGGCCCTGGTCAGGGTGCAGGGCGAATTGCGCCTGACAGCATCTAGGACATCTGCGTATATGTCATACCTCGTCCTCCGGCCACGCCTCATCTGGCCCTGACGGGCCCCGATAACCTAAAATAGCTGACTCACGAAGCGTGCCCACCGAAGGAAGTGGCGGTCATGGCCGAGAAGGCATGGCTTGACGTGGCCTTGTTCAGGTGCCCTTCCTGTGGCCGCTGCTACGTGGAGGCCTCCTGGTATGCCGTGGAAATAGGGGCCGATATCGAGTGTGGCTTCTGCGGGGCCGAGTTCAACCCGAGGGAGCACCTGCTCGACAGGGTCATGTTGGAGTTCGAGATAGAGGGCGACAAGCTGAAGGAGGTCAGGATGCTGAGGGAACTCCCGGGCGAGCTATAATTGATCTGCCTTCCTGGCAGCCGTGAGGGAATTCTGGTCAAGAATTCGTCAGAAGCCGAAAACCTTTTAAACAGCTGGCTATGGACATCCCCCCAAGACGTGTGGTGGATAGCTTGAGGCCCCTCAGGCCGGTGGGCATAGTAGGGTATGGCGCTTACGTCCCGATCTACAGGATAAAGGCTTCCGAGATAGGGCGGCTGTGGGGCCACGACGGCTGTGCCCTCCCCATAGTGGAGAAGGCCGTCGCCGGCCCGGACGAGGACATGACCACCATAGCCTTCGAGGCGGCCAGGTATGCCCTCATGAGGGCCCGGGTGAACCCGGACGAGATAGGCGCCATATTCATAGGGAGCGAGTCCAAGCCCTACGCCGTTAAGCCGTCCGGGACCATAGTGGCCGAGGCCCTGGGCATAGGCTCCCACCTCTTGGCTGCCGATTACGAGTTCGCCTGCAAGGCTGGCACGGAGGCCTTCCAGACCTGCATAGGGCTCGTGGGGTCCGGGATGGCGAAGTATGCCATGGCCATAGGCGCCGACACGGCCCAGGGCAGGCCAGCCGACGACCTGGAGTATACGGCTGCCTCCGGCGGTGCTGCCTTCGTCTTCGGCCTCAAGTCCAAGGAAACGGTGGCCTACGTTGAGGGCTCCTGTTCTTACGCCACGGACACGGCCGACTTCTGGCGAAGGGCTGGCCAGCCCTACCCACGCCACTTCGGCCGCTTCACGGGTGAGCCAGCCTACTTCAGGCACGTCATAACGGCCGCCAAGAAGCTCATGGAGGAGCTCGGCCTAGGGCCGGAGGACTTCGATTGGGCCGTCTTCCACCAGCCGAACACGAAGTTCCCG
>CAZVRS010000166.1:0-2135 GCA_964630115.1 uncultured Candidatus Bathyarchaeia archaeon
GGCCTGCTGGCCTTAGGCTTGAAGAGCCTGGCCACCTTGAAGGACCGCCTGGCCCTGGTCAGCAAGGCCTTCAGGCCCGGGCCCTGCGACGCCTTTATCATGGTCCTACCGCCCGGCCTCAGGACCGATAGGGCTATCTCAAGGGCCCTCTTGGCCAGCTCCATCTGCCTGGCCTGGTCCAGCTCCCTCACGCCCGTGAGGCTCGGCGCCATGTCGGAGAGGACCACGTCTGCCCCCTCCGGCAGCTCGGACCTTATGGCCTCAAGGGCCCCCTCTGACAGGACGTCGAGCTGCAGGACCTTCACGTTCCCGTAGCCCAGGGGCTCGACGGGCCTCAGGTCCACGCCCAGGACGAAGCCATCGGGCCCGACGGTTTCCCTGGCCACCTGGAGCCAGCTCCCTGGTGCACAGCCCAGGTCAAGCACCACATCGCCGGGCCTGATCAAGCCGAACTTCTCCACGGCCTCGAGGAGCTTGAAGGCCGCCCTTGACCTATAGCCCTTCGACTTGGCCAGCCTGTAATAATGGTCCATTTTGGAGCGCCAGGTCATCGGGGCCCTATTCCTCCTCGGGCTTCTTCTCCACCATGGGGGCCGTCTCCAAGACCCACCTCACCAGCTTCTCGCACGTCACGGGATCCACGACGCCCCCGGGCGAGCACCTGAAGTTGTCCGGGCAAGTGAAGCAGGGGCAGCCCCTTATGGATTCTATGGATACCTTCCTCGTCCTGGCGAAGAGCCTGTAGGTCCAACGGCCCTTGTGTAGCTCCTTCCTCCTCGTTATCAGCCCCCTCCTCTCCAGCCTTATGGCTATCCTAGAGCCCTCCCGGCTCGTGGCGCCGAGCAGCCTCCAGAGCTCGGATTGCAGTATGCCTTCCTCGCCGGCCTCCATGATTATCTTCAGGGCCTTCTGATACAGGCTCTCCTTCCCCTCCTTGGACATATCCGGGCCCACGGGCCCATGGAGGCACGCCATATAAGCCTTCCCGGCTTGGCCGAAGGCATAAATGCCCGACGGGCCACGTGCCCCCGGTGGTCGGATGGTGGAAGTAGATAGGTTTGACCTACCTCCCGATGAGCACCCAGATAAGTGGTATAACATATTGCCTGACCTGCCCGAGCCTCTGCCGAGGCACAAGGACCCGCCAGAGGGCCCCTCGAGGCTCGAGTTCATGGAGAAGGTATGCCTCAAGGAGTGCCTCAGGCAGGAGTTCTCCGACCAGAGGTGGATACCCATACCCGATGAACTCCTAGAGCTCTACATTCACGCCGGGAGGCCCAGGCCATTATACAGGGCCCTGAGGCTTGAGAGGAGGCTGGGCCTGAAGCACGTCAGGATATACTACAAGCGTGAGGACTTATCGCCGACGGGCTCCCACAAGGTCAACACGGCCCTGGCACAGTGCTATTACGCAGCCGAGGAAGGACGGGAGGGCGTCGTCACGGAGACGGGCGCTGGCCAGTGGGGGACGGCCCTCTCCTATGCGGCACGCCTCATGGGGCTGAAGTGCGTGGTCTTCTGGGTCAAATCGGTTTACGATTGGAAGGTGGACAGGCGGACCTTGATGCGTCTCTACGGGGCCGAGGTCCACGCTTCCCCGAGCGACGTGACGGATTTCGGGCGCAAGATAAGGTCAGAGAACCCGGAGCACCCGGGCAGCCTGGGCATAGCCATATCAGAGGGCCTGGAGTATGCGGACAAGCACGAGGGATTCGTCTACTGCCTCGGGTCCGTGCTGAACCACGTCCTCATACACCAGACCGTCATAGGCCTGGAGGCCATGAGGCAGTTCGAGCTGGCCGACGACGAGCCGGACCTCATGATAGGCTGCCTGGGCGGTGGCTCGAACTTCGGGGGCTTCATACTGCCCTTTGCGGGCGAGGTCCTGAAGGGCAAGCGTGAGTGCGAGTTCCTAGCGGCCCAATCCTGGGCAGCACCGAACCTCATAAAGGGCGAGTATAGGTATGACTTCGCCGACGTGGCCGGATACACGCCCCTCCTGAAGATGTATACGCTGGGCCACAAGGTCGAGATGCCCCCGATAAAGGCCGATGGGCTCCGCTACCACGGTGCAGCACCCATAATGAGCTACCTACGCCACAAGGGCCTGCTTAAGGCCGTTGCCTACGCCATAG
>CAZVRS010000167.1:0-2117 GCA_964630115.1 uncultured Candidatus Bathyarchaeia archaeon
TAGACGTCCCCCTTGACGAACGCCTCGTGGTGGGCATTTGGGTCGGACCTGTGGGCCTCAAGGGCGGCTTCCCTCTCGGACACCAGGTCGAGGAGCTCGCCAGCCCACGTCCTGTCCTCGGCCAACAGGTCGAGGGAAGGCGCCCTAACGGCCACCTCGGTCAGGACCAGCCTGCCAGCTTCGTCCAGGCCTGGGACCTCCAGGTCGGATGGGCCGAGCGGGTAGTTCCTCAAGGCCCTCATGGCTATCTTATCGGGCCTGTCCTTATCACGCCAGCTCTCCACGAGGTCGGCCGTCATCTGCTCGACCCAGGCCCCCGAGGACTCGTCATAACGCTCGAACCTGGCGGATGAGCTGTCTATCACGAGCCTGCGGGCCCCTGGGAGCTCGAAAGACAAGCGACCTTCACCCTCGGGCCCATATATGATGGCTTCCTCCCTGCCGAGCTTCAGCCTGAAGCCCCTTGCTGGCCCGAGCTCCACCAGGCCCCTCGGGACGAGCCTCAGCGGCCTCAGAGGCGAGCCCGTGCCCCTGAGCTCCAGGGGGCCCAGGCTCAGGGGCCGGGACATCCTCACGGGCTCGTAGAGCATATCACGCCAGAACTCGGGCGAGAGGTCGAGCATGCGGTCCCCGACGGGCCCAAGGGGCTGGACCCTGACCCAATCGCACCACAGGTCGGACACGCCCGGGCGGAACCTGACGGAGACGGCCAGATCGTCTCCTTCCCCGACGTCTGCCTCCAGCGTGAAGACGTGCCACTTGCCAGCCCTCGGGAAATCGGTCGCCTTCACCTCCCTGGAGGCCAGCACGACCTCTCGGCCATCCCGGACCGCCCTGACCTCCAGGACGGCCAGGGCCTCGGGCCTCGTGTTGTCCGAGCACTTCAGCCTGAACTGGAACTGGTATCTACCGCTCGGGAGCTTCATGCCATCACCTCTCGAGCAGGACGGCCTTCAGGAGGGCCTTCCTCATGGCGTTGTGCGTTATGTCCTGGGGCCAATCTATTCCGTTGGCCACGGGTATGAGGACCACGTAATCGATCCATATGGAGTTCTCGACCGAAGTAGCCTTCTCGGCCTTTATCTCCACTTGATCTCCTTCATCGGGGCCCGATACCTCTAGGCCAGCATAGCAGTAGCCGAACTCGTTCCCGGGCGTGAAAGCCTTGGCGCCGGGAGGGATGAGCAGGTCCCTGCCGTCCGAGAGGTTGCGTGCCGATAGGACCAGGTCGCCCGTTATGGACGCTGGGTCCCCGGATTGCTTAACCCTTAGGGCCAGCTTGTAGCGCCCCACCGGGAGGTCGGAGCCGCCCTCGAGGAGGAGGGAGACGTAGTCCCCTTCAGCGCTCAGCTTGACGCTCTCACCTGAGTCGTCATCTAAGGACGTATCTACTTCAGCTCCGGAGCTTATGACGGCATCTTCGGCCTCGAAGAAGTAGCTGGGCGGGCCCTGGGAGAAGCCGATTATGAGCAGTTCCCCACGCCCGACGTGGGCAAAGTGGCCTCCGTAGGTCCCATCATATTTCAGGAAGGCCCTGTTCAGGGAGCGCCCCCTGACGTGGAGCGGCCCTCCGCCAGCGTCTATGGAGATGCAGAAGTTCTCTGCCCCGGGCGGCAGCTCTTCCCAGCCAGCGCTCAGGGCCGAGTCCCTCAGGCCAGCACCGAGCGTGAAGTCGAAGCGCCTGGCCTCACGCCAGGTGCAGAAGCGTGTTTCCCTGACGCCCGTGAGCCTCTCCAGTAGGACATAGGGGAGGCCCCTGCGGACCGTTATCTTGCAGGCGTCCCCCGGCGCCTCGTAGAAGGCCCTGTCCGCTATTACCACGGCTTCCTCTGGGCTCACCTTCTCGAGCTTGAAGGAGCTTATGCCCTCGTTGGCAGGTATGGCCGGCCGACAGGCCTCGACCCAGCTCGAGCCATCCCAGCGGTAGAAGAAGATGCGGTGCCTCTCTTCTGATGCATCTAGGTCGAGCCTCACCCTCACGAGGCCGTTCTCGACCACGCAATCGCCCTCGAAGACGTGGGCTGGCGACAGGACCCTCTGCCAAGCCCCTTCGTCTTCCTCCCCGAGCGTGTCGTAGACGGCCACATCACCTTTCCCAGCCTCATCGGGGTCCAGGT
>CAZVRS010000168.1:0-2100 GCA_964630115.1 uncultured Candidatus Bathyarchaeia archaeon
GTGGAGCCGGGGCCGGGATTCGAACCCGGGTAAGCGGGTCTGCAGCCCGCCGCCTGTGCCACTCGGCCACCCCGGCGCCCAATCGCCCGTGGCACTCGGGAAGGTATTAAGGCTTTCTCTAGCCCCCTCAGCTCAGCTCGCCCCTGCCCCCGGCCCTTGACCAGAAGAAGGCCGTTATGAGGACGGCCAGGGCCGTGAGGCCCGTCAAAAGGGCCGTTAGGAGCTCGGGGAGCCCTACTAAGGAGCCGGCCAGGTAGATGCGGTCGGCCAGCCTCACCTCTATGCTGGTGTTCCTCGTGAGCTCGATGGTCGTGAAGGCCAGGGTCTGCCCACCGAGGGCCACCACTATCTTGAAGCTCCCCTTCGCCAGGCCCCTGAACAAGACGGCCCCGTCCGGGCCCGTGGTGGACGAGGCCAGGACTTGCCCGCCCCTGACCAACATGACCTTCAGGCCTGGGACGGGCCTCCCGAGGGCATCTAGGACCGTTATCTTCAGGCTGTAGTTCTGCGGGACACAGGTCAGGTAGCACCAGGTCCCGTTTTCAGTTATGGGCTTGTAGAGCTCGGCTAGGAGCTGCCCGTCCCTTAGGGCCCTGAGCCAGCACACGCCGAAGAAGACCCTCAGGCTCACGAGGCCCTTTTCGTCCGTGAGGCCTTCGTCCAGGAGGGAGCCGGTCCCCCAATCGTATGCTTTCACCAAGATGCCCTCCAGGGGCCTCATGCGGTCGTCCACCACGCTCACCAATACGGTCAGATACGGGCAGGTCAGGTTCACGGTGGTCGTGCCATTCAGCCTGGCCAGCCGAGTCCTGTCGAAGGGCTCCTTGACGCCGGGCCTGAAGCCCTCTATGACGTAGGAGCTGTTCATGGGCATTTCCTCGGCCACGCAGACGCCGGATTGGTTCAGGGAGAGCTCCCTGGAGAAGGACACCTTGGTTCCTCCCCGCCCCACGGACGAGCCCTCCAGCTTCACGGCCCCCTTCACCAGGGGCCTGCCGTCCTCGAAGGAAGCCCTCACCACGAGGTCGCACACCCAGCACCTCAAGGGTTCCTCCAACGTGATGTTGCCCACCACGGTCATGTTGTCTATCAGGCCCACCAGGACCTCTTCATCGAGCCAGTAGACCTCTATATCGCACAGGGTCCCGTTGGGCATCTCTAGCTCGGCCCAGCCCGTCGAATTGCACACGGCCCTGTAGAGGAGCTGCCTCCCCGGCGATGAAGCGTTGTAGGCTTCTACCACGGCCCCTTGGAGGGCCTTGCCGTAGAAATCGACGACCTTAAGGAGGACGGTCGCAGTTGCCGGTCCTCCCCGGGCCAAGGCGGTGTTGTCTCGGGAGGCCCCGACGAGCAAGGACATTAGCGAGAAGGCCAGGAGGACGGAGGCCAAGATGGCCGTTTTCCTCGACGCCAAGCTCTCACCTGCGCAGCTCCTCGACCTCTTGGTCGGCTCTCGCAGGGGCCAGCTATATAAGCCCTGTCCTTTCCGCTCCGCCCCAGGGATACGGAAAGCTATATTTGCCAGAGGCTCCCGCACGGGCGGGCCGGGACCGGGGATGGAGGAGCCGGAAGAAATCCGTATTGGCGTCTTCGTCTGCCACTGCGGGCTGAACATAGCTGGCGTGGTCGATGTTGAGGAGGTAACGGAATACGCCAAGACGCTGCCAGGCGTCGTCCACGCCGAGCACAACCCATACACTTGCTCGGAGCCAGGGCAGAAGGCCATAAAAGAAGCCATAAAGAAGTATCGCCTGAACAGGGTCGTGGTGGCCTCCTGCTCGCCGAGGATGCACGAGCCCACGTTCAGGCAGGTCATACAGGAGGCTGGCCTTAACCCCTACCTGCTCGAGATGGCTAACATCCGTGAGCACTGCTCGTGGTGCCACTCCCACGAGCCCAAGGAGGCTACCGAGAAGGCAAAGGACCTGGTGAGGATGGCCGTCGCAAAGGCAAGGCACCTGAGGCCCCTGAAGCCCATAGAAGTTCCCGTGACTAACAGGGCCCTGGTCATAGGGGGCGGCATAGCGGGCATATCGGCTGCCCTGAACCTGGCCGAGATGGGCTACAAGGTCTACCTGGTGGACCGCTACGAGAGCATAG
>CAZVRS010000169.1:0-2091 GCA_964630115.1 uncultured Candidatus Bathyarchaeia archaeon
ACCGTGGCCGTCAACCTGGCCTACTACCTGGCCTCTAAGGGCCTGAGGATCCTGCTCGTGGATGCGGACGTGGACAACCCAAACGACCACGTCAACCTGGGCCTTGAGGTCCGGAAGGTCCGGGACGTGGCCGTCTTCGCACCCCTAATAGATGAGGAGGCCTGTAAGGCCTGCGGCCTCTGCGCCCAGAAGTGCCCAGAGCACGCCCTCCTTGCCGTCCCAGGGAAGAAGCCGGTTTTCTTCGAGGACAGGTGCTCGGGCTGCCGGGTTTGCCAGCTCGTCTGCCCGCACGGTGCCATTTTGGAGGGCCGGAAGGTCCTAGGCCACATATTCTCGGCTAAGAAGGGCAGCCTAGAGCTGGTCGGGGCCGAGCTGAGGCCCGGCGAGGCCAGGTCCCCCCTGGTGGCCAAGGCCCTGATGGACCACGTGTCGGAGCTCGAGGCCAACGGGCCCTATGACCTAACGGTCGTTGATTGCCCGCCGGGCGTGGGGAACACGCTCGTCCAGGCCCTGAGGGGCGCTGACCTCGTCCTGCTCGTGACGGAGCCCACGCCCCTGGGCCTGAGCACCCTCAGGCTGGCCCTCGGGGCCGTTAAGAAGCTGGGCCTGAGGGCCCTGGTGGCCGTGAACAGGGCTGATCTGCCGGGCGGCAAGCTGGAGGCCATAAGGGCCTTGTGCTCCAGGGAGGGGCTCCGCATAGCGGCCGAGATACCCTTCGACGAGAGGGCAGTTGAAGCAAGCGTTAAGGGCCTCCCGCTCGTCGCCATCGATCCGGGCTCGCCAGCCGGGGAGGCCATGTCCAAGCTGGCGGATACGTTATCGGCCGAGCTGGGGCTTGGCCCTGCCTAAAGCCTTAAGAGCTTAAGGCACATGCCGTTCGGGAGGGAACATGCCGCTCGATTTCACCTTCACGGAAGAGCAGGAGATGTTCAGGCGGGCCATCCGTGAGTGGTGCGAGAAGAACCTGACGCTCGAGAAGGTGCGTGAGATAGATACCAAGGGCCAGATCCCACGTGAGATAATCAAGGGCCTTGCCGACCTGGGCCTCCTCGTCATGACGGCCCGTGAGGACATAGGAGGCGCAAACGCAGATTGGGTAACGACCGTTATAGCGGCCGAGGAACTCGGTTATGCCGACATAAGCCTGGCCGTGCCCGTCTTCTTCCTCGTCCAGGCAGGCTGGGGCTTCGTGGTGGACCGTTATGCCAGCGAGGAAGTGAGGCAGGAGTATGTGGCCAGGGCCATCAGGGGCGAGGGCTTCGTGGGCATAGCTTCAACCGAGCCCGGCGGTGGCTCGGACGTGGCCGCCTTCAAGAGCAGGGCGGTCCGCAAGGGAAATAAGTGGGTCCTGAACGGCGAGAAGACCTACATAAGCGGCACCGAGGAAGCCAAGGCCCTTGATGGCGGATACTTCACGCCCGTCTACACGGAGCCGGAGAAAGGGCACAGGGGCATGACGGCCTTCTTCCTGCCCATAAACTCCCCCGGCGTCGAGATAACGAAGCGCTTCGAGGACATGGGCCGCATGGGCATTTCAACGGGCGGCTTCGTCATGAAGGACGTGGAGCTCACGGACGAATACGTCATAGGCGAGGTCGGGAGGGGCTTCTACCTGACCATGGAGGGCTTCGATTGCGCCCGCCTTCTCGTGGCAGCCACATGTGTCGGTGCGGCCCGCAGGGCCCTCGAGATAGGCATGGATTACATAAAGCAGAGGAAGGCCTTCGGCAGGCCGATAGGCAAGTTCGAGGGCATACAGTTCGAGCTATCCGACCTCTGGACCGAGCTGGAGGCCACCCGCCTGCTCGTGTATAGGACGGCCTGGATGATGGACAAGAAGTATAAGGAAGGCGCCTTCACGCCCCTGGAGGTCTGCCGCTGGGTGAGCATGTGCAAGCTAAAGGCGCCCAAGTTGGCCTTCGAGGTCTTTAAGACCGTAATGCTCTGGCATGGTGCCTACGCCTACACCAAGGAGTGCCCGCTCGAGATGGGCCTGAGGGGCGTCATGTCCTACTACATAGGGGCCGAGGGGGCGCAGAACATACAGCGCATAATCATAGCCCGTGAGCTCCTCGGCAGGGAGTTCGTGCC
>CAZVRS010000170.1:0-2029 GCA_964630115.1 uncultured Candidatus Bathyarchaeia archaeon
AGGCCATCGGCCGTCTCCTGGACGGGGACGAAATACATCCTGCACCTTATCATCAAGTTGCCCTCTAGGAACTCGAACCTGGGGTTCCTCACCTCGACCAGCTTATATGCGAACCAGATGCCTATCACGTTCCCCTCCGGGCCCGTTATGTTGCCCGGCCCTTCTATCTCCCACTTGTTCCCGGCGAACAAGAACAGGGGCGGGTGGAGCTCCTTTAGGTAGGCCGATATCTGCTCGGCCAACTTGCCGCCTATGCAGTGCCTTGCGTTCATCACGGACGAGAGGAGGGACCAGTATTTCCTCATGGCCTCGCCAGCTTCCGACTTGAGCTCGTGATACTTCTTCACGTCGGACGGGTGGTCCCTTAGGTAGCGCATGATGGATACCATCTCCGTCAAGGTCTCGTTCAGGTCCTCGGCTCGCTCGACCACTTTCTCCAGGCCGAGGGAAGAAGCCTCGTCCGCCAGCTGGGCCAGCAGGGATATGACCAACTCGGTCTTGTTGATTAGCTCTTCAAGCTGTTGTGGGTCGGCCCAGACCGGGAGCGCCTTCACCTCTACCACTATGTCCGTCAGGTTGCCCCCAATCTCCCTGGCCAGCTCGACTAAGCCCTCCATGAGTTCCCCGAGCTCCTCCCTGAGCTGCTTGAGCAAGCCCAACGATGTGGCGTTGAGCCTGATCAAGGAGGCGTTGGGCACCATGTAATACTCTATGAGGCCCCTGTAGTCGGCCACGTAGACCGTTCGGTTGTCCCCGACGTACCGCCAGGCGAAGAAGGGCCTGTGCTCGTTCAGGGCTAGGATCACCACGTCCGTCTCCAAGATGAGCCAGCCGTCGGAGCGCTCCCACCTGAAGGACGGCTGAGGCCGGACGTCAGGGCTGAAGGCCGTGGCGGGCCAAGCGGCCGTCAGGGAGGCCAGCAACAGGGCTAGGACGGCTAGAACGCAGATCACACCAGCTGCCCTCAACACCCGGCCCTCCGCTAGGGCCGTTTGGGCTACGGCGTGATAAGCCCTTTTGCTTCCAATCCCACCGAACTTTCCACTCCAGATTTTTAGAAGGTCAGAAGGCCGAGAAAAGCAAGTAATATCACGTTGATGAAGAGGAGGACCAAGCCCACGGGCAATGCCCTATCCAGCCTTATGCCTTTCCCCACGGAAACGGCCGAGCACACGAGCAGGACGGCCCACGCTTGGAGGGCCGTCAGCAGCCTGAGGGCTGCTTCATACGTAAGGAAGGCGTAGACGTGCGGGAAGATGGCCAGGGGGAGGTTCGCAAGCGATACGGCTATCAGCAAGTCCAGCTCAGCGCCCTTCCGCTTGTAGAATACGAGGCATAACAGCTCGCAGGCCAGGTATACCAGGCCCCACTGGGCGAGGTAGTGGAGGAACAAGCTCATGGGGGCTGCCTTCGTCGTCCTGGCGTAGAACATGAAGATGGGCATCAGGCCGGCCTTGGCCGAGCCCAGGCCCCCCATGACCAGTATGGCCAGGGCCAGGGGTATGCCAAGGGCTGGCTTCTCGCAGGCCATCTTGAACAAGGGGGAGAACAGGAAGAACCTCAGGGCCTTCTCTAGGGGCGTGGGCTCCCTGGCTATGAGGGATAAGGTCCCGTCCCTCAGGGCCGAGAAGAGCATCATGCCCCTCTCGCTGAGCAGGTATCGCTTCTTCTCGTCCTGGACCACGAGGCCCGACATGACGTCCAAGTGGTAGTATATCGTGCCCACCCCGAGGCCCAGCTCACGCCTGAGCTCCTTGAAGGGAAGGGGGCCCTTCTCGCCCAGGAGCCTTATTATCCTGAGCCTAACGGGATTCCCGAGCACCGAATACCAACGGGCCAGCTCGTCTTCCGAGGAAGGGTAGTCCATGCGCCGGGCCCCCTCTGGGTTGGGCGGGCAACTCTTATAACGGCACCCCCGGGACGCTCGGGTTCCACGCAGGCTGGGACTTTAAACGGCCCCTAGCTCGCCTGGCGGTAGGAGAGCTTCCCGTCCTCAACGACCAGCTGGCCTGACTTGACCACGTGGACC
>CAZVRS010000171.1:0-2026 GCA_964630115.1 uncultured Candidatus Bathyarchaeia archaeon
TACCGGTCCTATACTACACGCAGCTCCTCGGCCTAGCCATGGGCATGAAGCCCGATGAGCTCGGCCTTGGCCTGCTGAGGGTGAAGGCGGACAAGCTCCTAGAGCAGCTGGGCCTGGGGAAGTAACGACGTAGCTAAGAAACTAGGGCGCTGGCGTCTGGTTTCTTAGGATGCAGCTATTAACAGAGATTCACGGGGCATAGCTTAAAAGCGGCGGTGATGACGACTACGTGGAGGCGGTCTTGAGCGAGGAACACCCCCTGTTGAAGAAGATAAGGATATGCAATTTCAAGAGCCTGAGGGATGTCACGATAGAGTTAGGTAAGTTCAACGTCCTGATAGGCCCTAATGCCTGTGGGAAAACAAACATCATACAGGCCTTCGAACTCCTCAGGGATATAATGGACCCAGCCGTGATAAACCCATTTGCCAAGTTCTGGGGGTATTCAAACGTCGTCTGGATGCGAAATGAACAATTGAATATCCGCTTTGAGCTGGAGTTCACGGATGGAAGTAGCTATAGTATGGATGTAACTGGCGTCGGTGGCCGGTGCAATATACTGAGGGAAACGCTCAAGTGCGGTGATATAAGCATGTGGAGGGAGGGGCAATCGCTTAAGATTATGAGAAATGGCCATGTCGAGGCCGAGTTAAAACATCTATCGTTGCGTTATCCCGCTGTGACGTTAACTCCTTCTCAGGCGGTAATACTTTCATCTATCGAGGTGGAGAAGGAGCTCTCGCAGGAGAAAATGAAGGAATTTATGAAGAAGTTAGTGGAAACGCTTTACGAGGTAATTGAAACTGCCCCCGTCCCCGTTCTCTCTTATCTACTGCGTATCCAGGCACTACGCTTCAGCCCATCTAAAGCTAAGGAACCTAGTCCCCCGACAAGGATTATGCGTCTCGCATCCGACTGTAGTAATCTACATGCGGTTCTCTATACGCTATTCTTCGAGCGTGGTTCTCTTCCTGAACGCTTCTACGAGCTGATAGGTGAGGTCTTCCCCGGAGTTGAGGAACTTAGACTCGAGCCAACTGGCGATGGCCGCATCCATCTGCTCGTCAAAGAGCGTGGAGCTTACATGCTGCCAACGAACATGAGCGATGGCTTTTACAAGTTCCTGTCAATCCTCACGGCCTTAGAACTTAAGCCATCATTGTTGGCTATAGATGAGGTCGAGAACTCGATCCATCACGAGACCATGGAAATTCTCGTCAATGAGCTGAAGAACGCCGATTGCCAAGTGCTCATAACGACCCACTCGCCGGTGGTGCTAGACCTCTGTGACCCAGAGGATGTGCTCCTCGTCTACAGGGGGCCAGATGGAACGATGGTCAGGCGTATTCCCGAGCCTGAGGAGCTCAAGCACAAGATGCGTGAGCTCGGCTTGACGCTCGGGGAGAGCTGGGTCTATGGGGCGCTCGTCGAGCGGCCCTAAGGTCTTCATCTGGGTAGAAGATACATACGCCAGGAGCTTCATCTCCCGCCTGCTGAGACGCCTGGGCTACAAGGGCTTCACGGTCAGGTCGGCCAAGGGCAGAGGCAACATGCTCGTCAAGGTGCAGAAGGTGGCTCTTGATGCCCTAGTAATCCATAAATACGACAAGTTGGTGGTGTTAGTAGACGGGCACGGCGATCCTCATGGCACGGAGAATGCCCTCTTGAGCAAGGTGCCTGGGGAAGTGAGATCCAGAGTCAGAACTGTGGTGTTTGACGAGTCCATAGAGGAGTGGATATGTGCGGGCCTGTCCTTGCCGCTCAAAGGCCGCAAGCCGTTAGACGTATTGCTGGCTCACGAGAAGGCGAATAAAGGAGCTTGGGTCAAAGAGGCCGATATTAAGCGTTGGCTCCCACGATACGCAGAGCTTATCGACATAAGTAAGCTCCAGAAGAACACGCTCTTTAGGAGGCTTCTTAATGCTTTATCCGATTGTCCTTAGATGCAACTATCATAGGGGAAAAGAAGAACTGGCCTTCAGCGAGAATGGCGTGATAGGCTACTCTCTCCGGTTAGAAGGAGAGG
>CAZVRS010000172.1:0-2014 GCA_964630115.1 uncultured Candidatus Bathyarchaeia archaeon
TCTTCTGCGATGAGCCCGAGGAGGTCCTCAGGGCCCTGGAGGGGGCTGGCTACCGTGTGGTGGAGCACGGGGCCGTGGTCAAGGACGAGCCGGGCGGCCCTGTCAGCAGCTACCACATATACCTGAGGACGAGCTCGGGCCGGGAGGTAGAGGTCGTGGTGAGGCCGGAGGAAATGGAGGGCGTGGAGAGGAAGTGCGAGGTCTTCGGCGACATCATAAGGGGCCTGGGCATCCGGGAGCTCGAGGCCATCCTGAGGGAAGAACCGGCCAAGAAGTTCATCCCGGGGGCTGGGGAAGTTGGTTAGGACGCTAGCGCTCCTCATGAAGAGGGAGCGATACGGGGCCCGGATTGTGGAGAACTTGTGCAACAGGGGTTTCTCGGGCAACCTCTGGGGCCTCCACGAGTTCGGAGAAGTCCCGCCTCTCGACGTCGTGCTGGACGAGCCAGAGGCCGTCATGCCCCACGGGCTCCCGGATTGCGACCTCGTGTTGTCCCTCGGCCTCCCCCAGGAGCTCCAGGCCCTGGTGCCAGCCGTGGCGGAAGAAGCCGGTGCCAAGGCCGTCATAATAGCCATCTGCAATCAGAATTGGCTCCCGCCCGGCCTCAGGGGCCAGGTGAGAGACGAGCTTGAGGAGAAGGGCATATCATATGCTTTCCCAAAGCCGTTCTGCAGCCTCACAGAGGTCGGGGACCCCACCATAGATGAGTTCGCCAAGGTGTTCGGGAAGCCAGAGCTCAGGATCGAGGTCCGTGGCGGCATCATAAGGTCCGTTGAGGTCCTGAGGGGCTCGCCGTGCGGTTCCACATGGTATGTGGCCGAGAAGTTGGTCGGCTTGCCCGTGGAACCCAGGGAGGCCCTCTGGGAGGAAATAGCCAAGGCCCACCACGTATACCCGTGCCTCGGCAGCATGGTGGTTGACCCAGAGCTGGGCGACACGGTCCTTCACGTGGCCCAATACCTGCTCAGGGAGGCCGTGGAAAAGGCGCTTGAGAGAGAAGGCTACTAAGCTGGCTCAACCGATCTGGACCGAGGTCTTCCAGAGGCCGTGCTTGTTGCAGTAGGCCCTCACTTCCATCTCCCCACCACGGGCCACGGGCGGGAACTTGGCCTCCGGCTTATCGCCCGGCCTTAGGAAGCGCCTCAGAACCTCGTCGCCCGCTATGACCTCTATCCACTCTATATAGTGGCCCTCCTCCATGGGGTGCTCCACCGACCCGACCTTGACCTCCAGGCCTCCATCGGCCACGCTCGCCACGGGGAGGTGCTTCTCAGAGCCTGGGCCACCCGTCTTCTCGGCTAGGAGCATCATGGGCTGCCCACAGCAGACGAGCTCCCCGGCGCCAGCGTGCAGGACGATCACTGTGTTGCCGCAGACATCGCACTTATACACTTGGAGCTTCTCCGTCAAATCGGCCACCTAACCAACCAAAACGGGTGAACTAATAAACCTTTTGGTTAGCATCCCTAACCGCTTAGTTTCTCCCTTAGCTCACGCACTTCGGCCTCACCCTTCTCTAACTCGCCCGCCTGCTCGCTGTCCATCTGCTTCAACAGGGACAGGAACTCGCCCACGTGCGTCTTCTCCTCCCTGGCTATCTCAAGGAGGACCCGTCTGACCAGCTCGTCCTCGGCCATGCTGGCCATCTGCTCGTAGAGGTTTATGGCTTCCAGCTCGGCCATTATGCCCGTCCTAAGTATGGCCTTGTCCCTCTCCTTCCCGCTCAGCTTGGATAGGTCAACCTGCACCTTGGACAGGACCCGCCACCTGAGCTTAGTGGCTTGGAGGAGCGATAATCGTTTGGTTCGGAAAACTAACCTTTAGTAGACAGCAGAAAAACTTTTAAGTTGAATAGCTCTAACCTGGCGGGGACGGACATAGGCGAGATGACGAAGCGCTTCCTCAAGGAAGCCTTCGCTGGCGAGAGCCAGGCGCACATGAGGTATCTCATATTCGCCGACAGGGCCGAGAACGAGGGCTTCCCGAACGTGGCCAGGCTCTTCAGGGCCATAGC
>CAZVRS010000173.1:0-2012 GCA_964630115.1 uncultured Candidatus Bathyarchaeia archaeon
CTCGTAAGGTTAATTTGGAAGTAGGTCGTAAGGCCGGATGGGCCTGAGGAGTGGGAGGTCTTGGACTTCAAGCTGAGGGACTTCAGGCCCGAGGACCTCGAAAGGGTCATATTCATAAACAGGACCTGCTTGCCCGAGAACTACTCCAGGGGCTTCTTCCTCAGCCTCCACAAGTCCTACCCGGACCTCTTCCTCGTGGCCGAGCGTGATGGCGAGGTAGTGGGCTACATAATGTGCCGTATAGAAGGCACCTTCTGGCGCCCGAGGCTGAAGAAGGGCCACGTAATATCCATAGCCGTCCTGCCCGAGCACAGGCGCAAGGGCATAGCTACCGCACTCCTGAAGGAGGCCCTATCCCGCATGGCCGAGCGTTATGGCGCTTCCGAGTGCTACCTCGAGGTCCGGGTCAGCAACACGCCGGCCATAAGGCTCTACGAGAAGCTGGGCTTCAAGAAGACGGATGTCGTCCCCCACTATTACTTGGACGGCGAAGATGCCTACATAATGACGAAGGTCATGGCCCCTCGGTAGCCCTGGAGGACCGGTAAGAAGCAGCTATCGGGATCAGGGCCAGGCCCAGGGGCAGGGCGGACAAGAGGAGGGCTTCCTCACGGCCCATGACGTCGGCGGCCAGGCCCCCGAAGAGGCCGAGCAGGACGCCCACGTTCTTCACGACCTCGCAGCACCCGACGGCCTCTGCCCTCGTCTCCTCGCTCGAAAGCTCGGCCGGGCTGAGCATGTAGCCCAGGTTGAAGAAGGGCCATACGGGGGCCAGCCACAGGGCCACGAGGAGGACCGGGCTCCAGGTCAGGCCGAAGGCGGGGATGATCACCGCATAGGAAGCCACGGAGGCCAGCAGGGTCCTGAGGCCACCGAGCTTTTCAACGGCCTTCCTCCCGAGGGCCAGGGCTACTGCGGACGCCACGGAGCTCAGGCCCATCAACAGCCCGACCTGCATTTTGGAGCGGCCCAGCACGTCGTATATCTTCATCCTCATGGGCGGCCCCGACCACTGGAGGCCGAACCAGCTCAGGAAGACGCCCGCCAGCAGGAAGCCGAAGCCCCTCCTGGCCCTGAACCTGAAGGACAAGGAACCCCTTATGTAGGACCTCAAGGGCCCCTCCTTCCTCGGGAGAGCTTCTTCCTCGTAGAAGGCCAAGATGGCCGGGAAGAGGGCCAGCATGAGGGAGCTCAGGAGGAAGAAGCCGGGAGGGCCCAAGGCCCCTTCGGCAGGCCCCATCAGGCTTGCCCCGAGGGCCCAGCCCAGGGAGCCTACCAGGGCGAAGACGGTAGTTGCCTTCTCACGCTCGGGATCGCTCGTCAGGGCGGCCACCAAGGAGGGGAAGGCTATGCCCCAGGAGAAGCTGGACACGAGGTAGAGGGCCAGCAGGGCCCAGACGCTCCGGTTGTAAAGGGCCATGAAGGCCACGGGGACGGCCGAGCCTGCGAAGCCCACGAGCATGAAGGGCTTCCTCCTCCCGTAGTAATCCGATAAGGCGCCCCAGAGGCGGGAGGCCAGGTATGTGATGGCCGCCAGGGAGTCCATGAGCGATAACTGGAGGTAGACGGCCCCTATGTCGTATAGCCTGAAGTTCAGGTAGGGCCAGCAGAGGCCCCACCCCACGTTCACCACGAAGTTCGAGGCTATCAACAGCTTCGTCCCCCGCCTCATGGCCTCCACTCTTTGGCCTGCCCTCAGCGGGCGGCAGATAAAGCCTTGTTTAAAAGATGGGGCTTCCCAACTCATAAGGGCGGGCTTGAAGTTCAGGAAGGTCCAGGAGGTAGGGAGGGGCACGCTGGTCATCTCGCTCCCGAAGGCCTGGGCCAAGAAGGTCGGGGTCAAGAAGGGCTCCATACTGGCCATTCGGGAGACGGCGAGCGGCCAACTGCTCATAGAGCCGTTCTGGGGCGAGGAGAAAGTCCCCTTGAGCATAACGATAGATTGCCGGGGCAAGAGCCCCGACCAGGTCGAGTGGGCCCTGATCGGTGCCTACCTGATAGGCTACGATACC
>CAZVRS010000174.1:0-2009 GCA_964630115.1 uncultured Candidatus Bathyarchaeia archaeon
GGTCCAAAGGATGTGCGATGAAATACTGTCCGAGCTAGAGGCATCGCTATACGATCTGCTCCCCTAAGGGCCGCCCTAACGGCCCGTGGCCTTGGCGAAGACCTGGGGCCCCTTGGCCCGGTCGGTCATGTATCCCCAGGGCATCTTATCGGACGTGTGGGCGGCCCCCACACCGCCCCCGGCATCGAGCGTTATGACCCCCATGGGCGCCCAGGGGAAGCGCCTGGCCACGATGTCCATGCAGGCTTCAGCGGCCTCCCTGGCCCCTAGGCCGAGCCTCATGAAGAGGCAGGCCATCCTGGCCAGGCCCAGCCTTATGGCCACCTCGCCTATTCCCGTGGCCGAGCAGGCCCCGAACTCGTCGGCGTAGGTGCCGGCCCCTATCTGGCTCGTATCGCCCAGCCTGCCGGGCAGCTTCAGCATGACGCCGCCCGTTGAGGTAGCGGCCGCCAGCCTGCCTCGGTCATCTAGGGCCAGGGCTCCAACCGTCCCCGGTGGCCCTAGCTCCGGCAGCTTGCTCAAGAGGGCCGGGAGCTTCCTGAAGTATCTGGCTTGCCCCGACCTGAGCTTGGCCAAGCCTTCTTCCCAGGCCCTAATCCTGTCTTCCGTCTTGAGCTCCCCCTTCTCAAGCCCAAAGGCCTCGGCCATCTTCTCGGCCGCTCGCCCCACGATGAGGACGTGGTCCGTTTCCTCCATGACCAGCCTGGCCAGGCGGACCGGGTTCTTCACGGTCCTGACCAGGGCCACGGCGCCGGCGGCCAGGGTGGAGCCATCCATTATGGATGCCTCGGCTTCTACCTCGCCCGCCAGGTTCAGGGCCGAGCCCGTCCCGGCGTTGAAGACCTCGTTGTCCTCCATGTTGGCCACGGCTTCCTCGACCGCATCCAGGGCGCTACCGCCACTCTCGAGGACCAAGAAACCAGCCCTCAGGGCCTCCTCAAGCCCGTTAAGGGCCTTCCCGAGCCTATCGTCGGGCCATGCCCCAGCGCCGCCGTGGACCACTACGACCTTCAAGCAATTCACCTGGCCGGGGTAACCGGCTGACAGATAACGCTATCGGACAATAGCTGCCTCAAAAATCCGCCAGAGAGAAGGCCGATAAGTCGTTGGCCCGGCTTACTGCGGCGTCACACGCTCGGTGATCTCCTGGACGACGCCAGCAGCTATGGTCTGGCCCATGTCCCTTATGGCGAACCTGCCCAGCTCGGGTATGACCTTGTATTCCTCCAGCACCACGGGCCTTATGGGCTGGAAGCGGACGACAGCGCCGTCGCCCGTCTTAAGGAAGCTCGGGTTCTCCTCCACCACCTCGCCCGTCCTCGGGTCTATCTTCTTCAGCAGCTCGGCGAACCTGCAGGCCACGTGAGCCGTGTGGGCGTGCAGCACGGGCGTGTAGCCAGCAGCTATGGAGGTCGGGTGGTATATGACGATTATCCTGCCTATGAACTCCTTGACGACCGTCGGCGGGTTGTCCGGGTGCCCTGCGACATCGCCACGCCTTATGTCCTTGCGGGATATGCCACGCACGTTGAAGCCTATGTTGTCGCCCGGGACGGCCTGCTCTATCCTCTGGTGGTGCATCTCTATGGACTTCACCTCGCCCTTCTTGTTCGGTGGCATGAAGACCACTATGTCGCCCACCTTCAGGACGCCCGTCTCAACACGGCCGACCGGCACGGTGCCCACGCCCGTGATGGTGAATACGTCCTGGATGGGTATCCTGAGCGGCTTGTCTATGGGCTTGGGCGGGACCTCGAACGTGTCCAGGGCCTCCAGAAGCGTCGGGCCCTTATACCAAGGCATGTTGGGGCTCGGCTTCACAAGGTTGTCGCCCGTCCAGCCGGAGACGGGAACGAACGGTATCTTGTCCACCTTGTAGCCCACCATCTTCAGCATCCTGGCCACTTCGTTCTTCACTTCCTCGTAACGCTCCTGGCTCCAGTTGACCGTTGGGTCGTCCATCTTGTTCACGGCCACGACCATCTGGCGGACGCCCATCGTGAAGGCCA
>CAZVRS010000175.1:0-1994 GCA_964630115.1 uncultured Candidatus Bathyarchaeia archaeon
CCTTTGTGCTCTCCCAGAGCCTCCTGGGGTCGGCCATGTGCTTGACTCCCTTCTCGTGGACCAACAGCTCCGCATTTGGGGCCCACCTTAGGAGCTCCGAGGCCCCTCCGACGTGGTCTATGTGTATGTGGGTGGCTATGACGAACCTCAGGGACTCAGGCCTCACGCCCAAGGCCTCCAGGCCCCTCATGAGCTCTCCGATGGAGCAGGAGGGGCCGCAATCCACTACGGCTGCCTCACGCCTGACGATCACGTAGGCCGAGAGGAAGGACCTTATGCCCATGGGCTTTAGGTCGAGGGCGAAGAGCCCCGGTCTTATTTTTATAGGGCTTGCATCCTCCATTTCGGCCCGATGTAGCGCTCATGCTTTTAAGGCTACCCCAGCCTACCGGGTGGAGGGGAGCGGGCGTGGTGAAGGTAGACGATTACGAGGTGAAGGAAGGCCTCTACTACTCGAAGGACTACCTGTGGGTCGAGATCGAGGGCGATAAGGCCAGGATAGGGCTCACCGACTACGCCCAGAAGCAGCTCAGGGAGATAGTTTACGTCGAGCTCCCCGAGCCCGGCACGGAGATAGAGAAGGGCGAGGCCTTCGGCACCGTTGAATCGGCCAAGACCGTGTCGGACCTCATAGCCCCGCTGACGGGCGTGGTGGAAGAAGTCAACTCCGCCGTGGTGGACAACCCAGGCTTGATAAACGAGGACCCCTACGGCGAGGGCTGGGTCATCGTCATAACGCCCACGAAGCTCGATGAGGAACTCAAGGACCTCATGGACTTCGAGGCCGCCGTGGAATGGCACAAGGAGCTGATAAAGGGCTGATGAAGGGCTGAACTCCCTCTATTTATGTAGAAGGCTGTTTTTCGGGAAGCCTTTTTTAAGGCAAGATATATCTCGGCCGGAGAGGCGAGAAAAAGATGTCGGCCGAGGATACCAGGGCCCTAGATGCGTGGAAAAGAGTAGGCAAGATGTTCTTCACGCTCCTAGCGCTGGCGGAGGCTGGCGGGACGAGGGAAATAGAGGTGACCACATCCGATCTGGCCAAGAAGATAGGCTCCTCCCAGCAGACCGCCTCCAGGCACCTGATAGAGCTTGAGAAGGCCGGCTTCATCACTAGGTCGGTGAGCAGGAGGGGCTGCCGGGTGAAGCTGACCGGCTCGGGCCTAAAGGTGCTCAGGGACGTGTATATGGTCCTCAAGAAGGCCCTGGAGCCAGCCCTCCCGACCTACCTGATAATAAGGGGGGTGGTCTTCACGGGCCTGGGCGAGGGGGCCTACTACGTCACGAGGGAAGGCTACAGGAGGCAGTTCGTGGAGAAGCTGGGCTTCGAGCCCTACCCGGGCACCCTGAACCTCCGCATAACAGATGCCGAGAGCCTCAGGGCCAGGAGGGAGCTGGACTACCACCCGGGCATAGAGATAAGGGGCTTCACGGCCGAGGGCAGGACCTTCGGCGCTGGGAAGTGCTTCAGGGCCCTCGTGAACGACGAGGTAGAGGCAGCCGTGGTGATAGCCTACCGGAGCCACTACGGGCCTTCCGTGCTCGAGCTGATATCGCCCGTGTATCTGAGGGGCAAGCTGGGCCTCAAGGACGGCGACGAAGTAAAGGTCAAGGTCTTCTTGTGAGTTCATATCTCACGGAGGAGCTTGGCGAGTATCTTGGATGACTTCACGCCCGGGACGTGTGTTTTTAATCTCACGATCTCAGCCCTCAGGCCACGCTCAGCCAGCCCACGCCTCAGCTCCCCTTCATCGTGCTTCTGGTCGTAGCCTAGGGCTATCACATCTGGCCTGACGAGCTCCACGACCTTGAAGAAGTCCTCCGGATCCCCCAGGATGGCCTTGTCGACCGGCTTGAGGGCCGAGACGAGCTTCAGCCTGTCTTCTTCCCTGTTCAAGGGCTCCCTGCCCTTCAGGCGCTTGACAGTCTCGTCCCGAGCAACGACGACCACCAAGACATCACCGAGCTCCTTGGCTGCCTCTAAGGTGGCCAGG
>CAZVRS010000176.1:0-1975 GCA_964630115.1 uncultured Candidatus Bathyarchaeia archaeon
GAAGGACTTAATGGTGGTGGCGGATGGGAGCACGCAAGAAACATGCGCCAAAGCGTGGGAGCCTGGCCTTCATACCACGGAAGAGGGCCAGGAGGGAAGTGCCTAGGATAAGGTATTGGCCTGAAGTAGATGGCCCTCCACGCCTGCTAGGCTTCGCAGGCTACAAGGCGGGCATGACCCACGTCATAATGATAGAGGACAGGGAGCGCTCGCCCAACGCTGGCAAGGAGATAGCCGTCCCTGTGACCATAATCGAGACGCCCCCGTTGGTCGTCATAGCCGTGAGGGCCTACGAGAAGACGCCCTACGGGCTCAGGACCTTCACGGAGGCGTGGATGAACCCCAAGGACTACGACAGGGAGATAGAGGAAGCCAAGAGGGAAATCGAGGAGCTGAGGGAGAAGAAGGCAGAGGCAAGCGGAAAGGAAGAAGAGGAGATAAGGAAGCGCATAGAGGCCCTCGAGGCCAAGATAGCAACTGCCGAGAGGCTGAAGAAGCTCTTCGAGGACCTGGAGAGGGCCACCTGCCTGCCCGAGGAACCGGACCCCGAGGCAGCCTTCAAGGAGATGGAGGCCAACTTGGACAAGCTGGCCGAGATAAGGGTCTTAGTGGCCACCCAGCCCAGGCTGGTGAGCGGAGTCCCGAAGAAGAAACCGGACATAATGGAGATTAAGGTAGGCGGGGGGACCGTGAGGGAGCAGCTAGAATACGCAAAGAGCATCCTCGGCCGTGAGGTCCAGGTGACGGACGTCTTCAAGGAGGGCCAGCTCGTCGACGTCATAGCCGTCACGAAGGGCAAGGGCTGGTCTGGCGTGGTGAAGAGATGGCACGTGAAAATACTGCCCCGCAAGACCCGGAAGGGCCGCAGGCGTGTGGGTGCCCTGGGCCCGTGGCACCCGGCCAGGGTCCTCTACACCGTCCCGAGGCCGGGCCAGCTCGGATACCACCAGAGGACGGAGTTCAACAAGCGCATCCTGAAGATAGGCTTCAACGGAGAGGAGGTAACGCCAAAGGGAGGCTTCCTGCGATACGGCATAGTGAGGAACGCCTACGTCATGCTCAAGGGCAGCGTCCCGGGGCCGGCCAAGAGGCTCATAAGGCTCAGGTATCCGGCCAGGCCGAACCCGAGGATACCGCAGACGCCGCCCAAGATAGTCTACATATCGCTTGAATCACCCCAGGGCAAGTAGGAGGTGGTATGGCATGGCCCTCAAGGCCAAGGTCTACGGCCCGGATGGCTCTGAGGTGGGCGAGCTCGTCCTGCCCGATGTGTTTGAGACGCCCCTTAGGCCCGACGTGATAAAGAGGGCCTTTCTGGCCGTCCAATCGCTTTCCTTCCAGCCCCAGGGCAGGGACCTGATGGCCGGGAAGAGGACCTCGGCCAAGTATAAGAGCAGGCGCAGGAACCCGGCCGAGAGGTATTTCGGCATGGCCAGGCTGCCCAGGGAGCCCGGCACCATGCGTGCCAGGTTCGCACCCATGACGGTCAAGGGCCGTCGAGCTCACCCGCCCCTGCCCTGGAAGAAGATCGTGAAGAAGATACCGAGGAAGGAGAAGAAGCTCGCCATGAGGTCCGCCATAGCCGCCACGGCCAACCGTGATGTGGTGGCCAAGAGGGGCCACGTGGTCGACGAGGTGCCTTCCTTCCCGCTCGTGGCCTCAGACGAGATACAGGGCATAAGCAGGACGAGCGAGGCCGTTGAGCTCTTCATGAGGTTGGGCCTCTGGCCGGACGTGCTTAGGGCCAAGGAGAGCAAGAAGATAAGGGCCGGGAAGGGGAAGATGAGGGGCCGGAGGTATAAGATGGCCGTCGGGCCCCTCGTGGTCGTGGGGGAGGACGACGGGATAATAAGGGCCGTGAGGAACCTGCCGGGCGTAGATGCCGTCTTGGCCCGGAACCTCAACATATTGCTCCTGGCGCCCGGGGCCCACCCGGGCAGGCTGACGCTCTGGACCGAGTCAGCCATCAAGGTCG
>CAZVRS010000177.1:0-1939 GCA_964630115.1 uncultured Candidatus Bathyarchaeia archaeon
GCCCTGGCCTGCAGCCTGGCTTATGCGGCCTATGCGATACCGCTCGGGCTCGCCTTATCGGCCTTCACGGGCTCGCCCGATTACGTGGCCTATATGACGTCCAGCGTCCTCCTGGGCCTCTCCTCATCGGCTATCTATGCCCGCTACCTGGCCGGGAAGGTGGGGCCCGAGACCAAGATGGTCAGCATATCTGTCTTAGACGGGCTCTTCATGCTGGCGATCTCAGCCATCCTGATAGCCCCCTACGGCCTGGCGATAGCCTTGGGGAGCCCTCTGTTGGCCTGTTGATCGCCTTGGCCGAGACCACCATATCCCTGGCTTTAGTCAAGCGGTGAGGTCAGGCTTCTCCCGGGTCCCGGGCTGAGACCTCAAAAATCTTAAATGTGATCGACTTGGTCCAGCATGGACATGCCGGTCAGGGTGGTCCTATATGGGATAGGGGCCATCGGATCGAGGATAGCCAGGTGCCTACTGGCCAAGAAGGGCATACGGGTCGTAGGGGCCATAGATGCTGACCCGGCCAAGGTCGGCAGGGACCTGGGCGAGGTCATAGGGCTCGGCCGCGAGGCAGGCATAAGAATATCGGATGACCCGGAGAAGGTCTTATCTGAGGCCAGGCCCGACGTGGTGGTCCACGCAACCGGCTCCTTCCTCGACCAGGTTTTCGACCAGATAATGACCTGCATCAGGCACGGTGCGAACGTGGTCTCGACCTGTGAGGAGCTGTCGCACCCATATGTCTCCAACCCCGAGCTGGCCAAGAAGCTCGATGAGGAGGCCAGGAAGGCCGGTGTCACTGTGCTCGGGACGGGCATAAATCCGGGCTTCCTCATGGACACGCTCCCCATAGTCCTGTCAGCCGTCTGCCACGAGGTCAGATCCATAACCGTCAAGCGGTCCATAAACGCTGCCACGAGGAGGCTTCCCTTCCAGAAGAAGATAGGAGTTGGCCTAACCGTCCGGGAGTTCGAGGAGAAAATGCGTTCCGGTGCCATAACGGGCCACGTGGGCTTGAGGCAGTCCGTGGCCCTGATAGCAGATGCCCTCGGCTGGGAGCTGGACCGGGTAGAAGTAGGGCCCGCTGAGCCCGTCGTGGCCGAGGAGGAAGTCAGGAGCGATTACATAACCGTCGGGCCCGGCCAGGTGGCTGGCCTGAGGCAGGTGGCCAAGGGCATAAAGGACGGGAGGCCCGTCATAACGCTCGAGTTCACGGCCTACATAGGGGCCGAGGAATACGACTCGGTGGACATAGAGGGCGTCCCCGAGGTCCACGAGAAGATAGAGCCCTGCGTCCACGGCGATGAGGGGACGGTTGGCGTAGTGGTGAACATGATACCCAGGGTCCTGAAGGCCCCACCGGGCCTGCTGACCATGAAGGACATGCCTCTCCCGTCTGCGACACCCGAGGACATGGACGTTTACCTGAGGTGAAGCGGCCTCCCTGGGCAGCTTGCAGGCTGGCGAAAGAGGCCTGTAAGGTTCTCCAATCCCGACGCTCGCATACTGCAACCTTCCTCATGGCTCCCCGGGCGGAGGAGCTCGGAGGCGGCACCCACCGCTCACGGCGTTCTCGGGGGCTCGGCGAGGGCAAGCTCGTTCACCATTCTACGCCGGCCCGGTCTACAGTGGTGGGGAACGTTCCTCATCGCCTCCCCCGACGCTCGCCCAGGGTGTCCTTCCTCACGGCCCCATGCCCCCAGGGCCGCTCGGGAGAGAGGAAGCCGCTCATCGCACCGGGGTGCCCCGGCCACCCTTGCCTGAGCCATGGAGGCGGATAAGTTTTTCACCTGCCAACGGACCCCCTAGGCCGGTGGGAAGCGCTTGGCCGAGGGCCAGGGCAAGTTCGTCATGGGCGTCAGCCTCAACGTCATACTGCTCGGCCTTGTGAGCTTCATAACGGACGTGAGCAGCGAGATGATACATCCAGTCCTGCCGAAGT
>CAZVRS010000178.1:0-1913 GCA_964630115.1 uncultured Candidatus Bathyarchaeia archaeon
GGCCGCTTCTGCTACAAGCAGAAGTTCTACGGCATAGCAACTCACCGCTGCATCCAGATGACCCCCGCCCTCTTCTACTGCACGCAGAGGTGCCTCTTCTGCTGGCGTGCCCAGACGGGCGACATAGGCCTGGAGTGGGTGGAGACCGAGATGCCCGATTGGGACGAGCCCGAGCTGATAGTCGAGGGCTCCATCCAGGCCCAGAGGCAGATACTCAGCGGCTACAAGGGCAACCCCAAGACGGACCTGAAGAAGCTCGAGGAGGCCATGAGGCCCAGGCACGCAGCCATAAGCCTGGCGGGCGAGCCGACCCTTTACCCAGAGCTAGGGGGCCTCATAGCCGAATACCACAGGCGTGGATTCACGACCTTCCTCGTGACGAACGGCACCGTCCCGGAGCGCCTGGCCAGCCTGGATGAAGAGCCCACCCAGCTCTACGTGAGCCTCGTGGCCCCGAACGAACGCATCTACAAGGCCCTCTGCAGGCCCCAGCTGCCCGGCCTCTGGGAGAAGCTCATGGAGACGCTCGAACTTCTGCCGAGCCTGAAGTGCCGCAAGGTCATACGCATAACGCTCGTGAAGGGCTGGAACATGTGCGAGGAAAAAGCGTATGCCAAGCTGATAGAGAAGGCGGAGCCGGACTTCGTGGAGCCCAAGGCCTACATGCACATAGGTTTCTCACGCTACAGGGGCCTGACGAAGGAGAACATGCCCAGGCACGAGGAGGTAAGGGCCTTCGCTTACAACCTGGCCCGTGAGCTGGGCTACAACGTCCTCGACGAGAGCATGCCTTCCCGTGTTGTCCTGTTGAGCAAGCACGACAAGAAGATGCCGATAAAATCGTGTCTTAAGAGATGATCAAGGGTAATCGAAGAAGCCGGATTATTTAGTGGAGACAAAACCTTAAATTCCGATACGTATGTAGCAATAACGGGGATCAACGTGAGGGTGATGACCATTTCGTGGAGTGAGATATATGATTACATAAGATGCCCAAAAATTGTATCTTTCAAAGCCGCTGGACTAAAAACGAGAACTATAACTTCACGAACTTCACGTAAACCTCCTGCAATTGAGCCACATGTTGCTGGAAAGATAGGTGAGCAAGTAGTGGAAATATTTCTGCAACCTTTAACATCGCCAGAATTCGACCTTGATATAACTGAGGAGG
This sequence comes from uncultured Candidatus Bathyarchaeia archaeon, assembly GCA_964630115.1. Taxonomy (GTDB): domain Archaea; phylum Thermoproteota; class Bathyarchaeia; order EX4484-135; family EX4484-135; genus EX4484-135. The sequence continues at coordinate 1,172 of CAZVRS010000178.1, forward strand.
CAGCAGACATTATAGAGGAATCGGGAGGAAGTGCGTCTTTGCCAGAAAGCTTAATTAAGAGAATGGCCATGAGTCTTTTCAGAAGACGACCAGATCTCAAGAAGAAGCTATTGAAACGATTAGAGGAACTTCGATTGCCCGCCGGGAATGAGATAATTAGATCCATGATAGACCAGGCGATCGCTGGCATACAGATATCAGCATTGACGCTCCGTGAAAAATATGGAGAAATGGAACTTCTTGGTCACGCTGAAGTGAAGGCCTCAGTTCTGCCGTCATATCTAAGACCAGACTTCATATTTAAGCCTAGGAAGTCAAATGCCATACGGCACAGGACAGATTCCAAGCTTCTTTTTACGCATCGTTAGGAATGCTCGGAGGCATAGCCGTCAGAGAGCATATTACGTTAGAAGGCCCGTCATTAGCGCCCATGAGTATTCTGAAGCCACAAACTCACTGTATATTACTTAATGTGAGGACGGGTTTTGTAGAAGAAGTGCCTGCAGAGATAGATGTGATGTCTTTATTGCGAGGAATCCGGGAAGCTAAGCAGTTCGGTTTGATAGGAAAACAACCTGATGCTGAGTTAAGAGAATATTGTCGTAAATGTCGATGGAAGAAGTTCTGTAGTCATTTCTCATCGTCTGGACCACCTGTCGCTACACTAAATGATTTGGCGAAACCTATCCCCCTCATAATAGCTAAAGGCCTCTTGGATCAAGGCGTTAACCTGAATCTCCTA
>CAZVRS010000179.1:0-1912 GCA_964630115.1 uncultured Candidatus Bathyarchaeia archaeon
CTCAAGGTGCCCGTGTTCCCGAGGGGCGGTGGGACGGGCCTCGTGGGAGGCGCTGTTCCCACCGAGCCGGGCATAGTGCTCTCGCTCGAGAGGATGAACCGGGTCCTGGAGGTAGATAGGGAGAACATGATGATCACGGTGGAGGCAGGCGTGACCCTGAGGCAGCTGGAGGAAGCAGCTGAGGAAGCAGGCCTCTTCTTCCCTCCCCACCCGGGGGATGAGTCCGCAACCGTGGGAGGGATGATAGCTTGCAACGCAGGTGGCTCCAGGGCCGTCAAGTATGGCGTCATGAGGTCCTACGTGGTAGGCCTTGAGGTCGTGCTGCCCACGGGTGAGGTCCTCCAGCTCGGCGGCAAGCTGCTGAAGAACGTGGCGGGCTACGACCTCATGCACTTATTCATAGGGAGCGAGGGGACGCTGGGCATCATAACCAAGGCCGTTCTGAGGCTCTTCCCGAAGCCCAAGGCCATGCTGAGCCTCGTCCTGGCCTACGACAGCCCCTACGATGCCGTCAAGACGGTCCCTGAGGTCCTCAGGGCTGGCATAAGGCCCCTGGCCGTGGAGTTCATGGGGAGGGACGTGGCCGAGAGGTCGGCCCAGCTCCAGGGCCTCAAGTGGAGGCTCGAGAAAGGACGTTTCTACCTCTACGTGATACTAGAGGGCGATAGCTTCGAGGAGCTCTGCGAGCTTGCGGCCAAGATAGACGAGATAGGCCGGGCCAACGGGGCCTTGGAGACCTTCGTGGCCATGGACAAGAAGGACCAAGAAGAGTTATTGGCCATAAGGAGCAAGATATACTCGGCCCTGAAGAGGTATACGCTTGACATTCTTGACGTAGCTGTCCCACCGGCCAGGATAGCTGATTTCGTCCAGAAGGCCCTCAAGCTGGCCAAGAAATACGGCGTGGACTTCCTGCCCATCTACGGCCACGCTGGCGACGGGAACCTACACCCCCAGATAGTCTCGGAGGAGCTCGGTGGCCTAAGGCCCGAGGAGCTGGAGGAGTTCAGGGAAGAACTCTACGACTTGGCCGTCGAGATGGGAGGGACCATAACTGCCGAGCACGGCATAGGCGCCATAAGGCTCAGGCCCTTCCTCAAGCATGCGGACCCGAAGCTCTTGGAACTCATGAGGGCGATAAAGAAGGTCTTCGACCCGAACAACATACTGAACCCGGGCAAGGTCATACCGGCCTGAGGGGCCTCGTCATGTGCGGCTCACCTCACCGCTCAGCCAGCCCGCTACCTCATCGGCCCTGGCTCGTCGTCCGGGTGGCACTATTATAAGCTCGGCGCCGTAGGGACGGGTGGCGCCATGAGGCGTGAGTATCCAGAGGCCCCCGTGGTGGCCGTGGCAGCCGTCGTCCTAGACGGGGACCGCATTCTCTTGGTCAGGAGGGCGGGAGAGCCCGGGAGAGGCAAGTGGAGCATACCGGGGGGCGTCGTGAAGCTGGGCGAGAGGCTGAGGGAAGCCGTGGTCCGTGAGGTAGAAGAGGAATGCGGCATCTTGATAGAGGTCATTGACCTCCTGGACGTGGTGGAGACCATAATAAGGGATGAGGAAGGCCGTGTTAGGTTCCACTACGTCATAGTGGATTTCTTGGCCAGGCCCCTCTCCGGCCAGCTCAGGGCCTCAGATGACGCTCTAGAAGCCGCCTGGGTCAGGCTAGACGATGTCCCCAAAATGGACATAACGAGGACGCTGGGGAAGCTCCTGGAGAAGCACGGGGACAAGCTCAGGGCCCTGGCCGAGCTGGCCGGGTAGGCCCCTATTGCTCGACCTTCTTGAACCTTATGATGCCCCCGGACATCTCGACATCGTAGAGCTCGTTCACCTTGAAGTCCAGGCCCAGCTGATCGCATTCTGCCTCCGTGAGGAACAGTATTATCTTGGGCATCTTTATCCTCTTCCC
>CAZVRS010000180.1:0-1910 GCA_964630115.1 uncultured Candidatus Bathyarchaeia archaeon
ACTATTTTCCCCATAATATTAAAGATGGTATTTGTAGGGGGAAAGACATAAATTACACTTCGTCTAAAAATTTTAAGCTAATATTAAGATATCTAATGATGTTTTCAAAAGCTTTTTGAACATTCTCTTCTTCAGCTTGTAAAATCAGATCTTTTGTAGAGACATTATTATTATTTTCAAGGAAATCATTTACAAGCTCTTTCGCATTATAATACTTTTTTAAATCTGCATCTTGAATCTCGTTCTCAAGTATTAGCAGTTTAACTATATAATCGTCGATAGTGTGTTTCTCGTATGGCAGTGAGAAGTCTCCAGCAACTTTAACTAGTATTTTGACGTTGAAACGTGACTGAATTTTAAAGATATCTTCTTCAATTTCTTTAATACTTATGTTTTCAACTCGTGCTCTCAAAGAGTTTACTATGGAATTCGCCTTTTCAAGCTTGCTTTTATCATCGGCATCAATTAGAATTGATATTACTCTGAGTTTTCTTGAAACCTCTGCTAAGGTTGCTGTATATAGAGTTACCTCACTTATCGTATCTTTTCCTTCACAATCGGTTACGGCTATGTTACTTGGCAAATCATCAAATATTTTCTCTATCACTCCCTTTAGAACTTCAACGTCTCTCTTTCCTTCACAGATAAAAATTATGTCAAGTCTTCTTCGAGTTAGGTTTCTTGCCATCTCAAGAAAAGATGCTTCCTTTGGCTTTAGTTGAAGTATTTTCATAACTCTTCCTCCTCAAATAATGTCCAAGAATCGAGGATCAAATCCCATACGCTCTAAAACATCGATGTTTTCTCCAGTTAGATGTCTTACATCTACAATACCATCTCTATTTCTTTCAAGAAAGTAAACTCCGAAATCAATTTCCTTTTTTTGGGAGATATCTTTGAGCAACTTTAAAAAATCCAAACTGTGAGTACTTATGAAAACCTGAATGTTATTCTTTTTGACAAGGGATAAAAACATATCAAAGGTCTTGGCAAGTCCAGATGGATGTTGATGATTTTCTGGTTCTTCGATGAGTAGTACAGTGTTTTTGGAAAGTGCAGAAATCATGATTAAAATCAATGAGTATCGAGCTCCATCTCCTAAATCGTCTACTCTAATTGTGGTCTGTGGTAGCTTTACTGCAAGCTGATATGTTCTACCCTCATCATAAGTGGTATATGTCAAATCTTCAACTTCGATTTCGTAGCCCTCTCTCAAAACCTCAACTATGAGTTTATCATATCTATTTTTCAACAAGTCTTTCCATAGTTTCTTTTCAATTACATCTATCTCCTGCATAAGTGATACATCTATAAACTTGAAGTTTGACATAAACTGTTTGAACTTGTCAAATTCTTGAAATCTGTCAGAAAATGCTACACTGTGTGTCCGCGAGTTTACAAGACATTTATCGATCAAACAGACATAATCATAGGCATTAACCTTATGCTTTATTAAGGGATGCTGATGCCACTCAAATAGGTCAATTCTCAGATTTTCTGAATTCATTTTGAGTTCTATTGTTATCGGAACTTCAGTGTTATAATTGTACCATAGAACCTCTTTAGCTGAACCCCATTTCAATCCTCTGAAACATCTTCGATTTAGTAAGTAATCAATCTTATTCTCTACTTTTTTACTTAAAACCTCATTAAAATTAAACGAAGCAGAGGCTAAGTAAAGACTTTCAAGCAATGAAGATTTACCGCTGTTGTTTCTACCAATGAACACGTTCACTTTTTTCAAATCCCCTATAGTGCAACTCTTAATACCTCGATAATTTTTGATTTTTAGGAAAGATATCATTAGTCTAATCTTATTACTTAATACAACTTCAATTTTTTCATTAAACTAATATTACTCAGCCCTTAATGCTTTGATTATCAAGCCCCATCCAGACAAGACCATCAAA
>CAZVRS010000181.1:0-1900 GCA_964630115.1 uncultured Candidatus Bathyarchaeia archaeon
TCCAATCTGAAGATTACCTGTAAATTTTTATTGTTGAAAATGTGATTAACCATTATGGTTAATCAAAAGGTTTAAATTGATTATCTGTTATGGTTACTCATGGCTTTAATAAATTGGCTCAAAGTTCTTAGAGCTTTGCAGAAAGCGGAAGAGATCAAAAAGAACAGCGATTACTGCAGAAAGATGATGAGTAAAGGAGCATGCAGCTGCAGAATTGGAGAACTCTGCCAGAGAGCTTTAGCTTTGGCAACTGGATTAAGCGATAACGCAATCAAAAACATGCTTCTCCGCCTCGAAGCGTTCAGGGATGAGCTAAGAGATGACTTTCCTTTTGAAATTAGAAAAGTCGAAGCTGGAATGAATCAGCCGAGGAAGTTCATAAGGCTAAAATAAAGCCGTCTAGAGCGGAAGTTCATGCGATACTGACATATCTATAGACCGTTAGAATAGTTCTATGAGGCGAAGGCAAGGCGAAGAGACTTAGTCGAATTCTCGGAGTCTCTTTATTTAATTCTACGGGTATAAGGTCTACAGAGAGTCCTTTATCCGAGTAAGCCTCTTTACTAGGAAATCTGGCACTTTTGTATATACTGCTATTGGGAATCCTCTTTTATTCCTGAGAGCTTTGAACACATCTTCTGGAAAAGGTGGCTGTAGGAGTAATTGTTTAAAAACTACAACTCTTCCATCTTTGCCTATTACCTTTTTGATGTACTTTTCGTGAGCCATTCTGATTACGAGTAAAGGTTTAATTTCTAAAGCTTGACATATATCCAAAAATAGATCTATCTCCTCTTGTTTAGGATATCTTAATTTGTTTTTTACTTCAACACCAAAGAAAACGTCCTTTTCTGGAACGTATGCTATGAAATCTAAATCAGCAGGTCTTCCGGGTCCAGGTCTTATGTAAATCTTACCATTGAAGTAATATGCATCTTTAGCGACTACAACATATCCTGCTTTAATTAAAGCTCTTTCGACTAGGAATTCAGCATAATCTGCATAGTGGATATCTTGATACACATATTTTCTGGGATGTTTTTCATAGGTGTCAAAATAGTTGGCAACTGTATTAACAGTTTGCTTAATTTCTGACCAGTCCTTTTCAGCTAACCAATACCACTTTCTCCCTCTGTACACTTTTGCTTTAAGAGTAATATTTTCTAATTCCCTTAGTTTATTATAAACATCCCAATGCGGATACTTGTCTTCAAGATAGACTTGGAGCTCACGTTGATACACAACCTCTCTTTTTCGAACTTCTTCGACTATGTCTTCTACTATTTTATTATTTTTATTTTGCATACTATTAATACCATTTGACTATTTATATGAACATGATAAGAAGCAAAGCCTTCAGGAGGTTGATAGAAATTGCAAGGGTAAGTTCCAAATCGCTAAAAGAGATTGTTAAGATGTTTAATATAAATACTGCACCTGCATACGATTTTTGGGTCATAATTAAAGAGCTAAAAGCCATCTTTGCTAAAGAAATCAATGAAAAATTTGAGAAGCTTGAGAGGGAACTTGAAAAGCTTAATGCTGAAATCAAAAGCAAAAATCTAGAGAATAGACTAATTAAACTCGAAATTAGCTTAACTTTTAGAGAAGAGAAGTTTTAGCTATTGAAGAAGGTGCTAATAATGAAATGGGTTACTCATATCGCATTTGCCTTCTTCATCGTAAAGCTGACGGAAATAATCTTTCTAACGAATTTTCTTGATTCCTACATTGCTTACGCCGTTGTAGTGCTTTTTGCAGTTCTTCCCGATTTAGACTTTATCTTAGGGCTTAAGCATAGAACTTATACGCATACGCTTTATTTCACTGCTATCGCCTTAATTCTTCTTCCTTTTAGTTTAAAATTAACGTTCATTGCATGGATTTCGATATTTAGCCA
>CAZVRS010000182.1:0-1895 GCA_964630115.1 uncultured Candidatus Bathyarchaeia archaeon
TCCCGAGCTCGTCCCTCAAGCACCACAGCCCCCTTTTGATATCGAGCAGGACTATGCCGAGCTCGGAGGCTAGGTAATCGCTCATCACGGCCTCTGATTCCCCCGGCATCACCGTCACCAAGGCGAGCGCCTTGATGGGCTCCCTGTCGTCGAGGACCAACTCGACCTCAACGGGCCTCGTTATGCGGTATCCGAGGGCCCTCCCTCCCCCTGCTACCTCAAAGGCCTCCAACATCCTCGCTTCCTCTAGGAGGCCTAGTTCTTGAGCTACTTCCACGGGCAAGATGAGCTGGGGCTCGTCGGCCTCAAAGCCGCTGTTGACCAGGGCCGGGAGCTCGGCTTGCCCGGTCCTACCTTTTACCCTCAGCTTCACTTTCACGACCAATTTTCAGCACCCAGAGGCTCTTCATCTTGCCTATCCGCTTCCCCTCGATGAACTTGACCTCCTTACTTTCCTCCATCGGGTCTAACCGTGCCCCCCTTCCTTATAAGGTCAACCCGGGCGGGCCCACCGTCAGCAGTAGTCGTTGGACTTGGCAGGGTCCTCCCCCACGAGTTCGACCTCCGGCTGGGCAGGAGGGCCGGCGTTCCTCATGGCCTCGAGGACGGCCCTCAGGATGGCCATGTCAGAGGCGTTCACCACCGGGAGCTGGGCCCCCTTCTCGATCTCTATGACCTTCTGATACTCCGGGAGCCTGGCATAACATACGTGGCTTATGTAGAAGACGCCTTCCTCCATCTCACGCTTGAATGATTCCTCATATACTTCCACGCACATGACGTAGCCGTCCACCCAGAAGAGCCTGTTCACGCCGTAGGTAAGGGCGCAGTAGACCAGATTCCTCAGCTCACGCTCGTCGTAGCCCAGGACGACCACGTGCCTCGTGGGCCTGAGCTCGACGTCTATGTCCGGTCCCAAATGGCTCCTCCCCCTCGCCTGGCCCGTGGTAAGGCCCATGAGCACTGATTTAACCTTGCCTCATCCACCTGCCTCATAAGGCGTATTTAGGACCGCTTTCACACGCTCTACTATCTTGGGCCCAAAGCCACGGAGCTCCCTGGCCCATGCTTCAACACGCTCAAGGGCCCTCATGGGCGTCTTGTAGGCCCTCAGGAGCGCCACGGCCTTCTCACGTCCCACGTTCGGCAGGCTGGACAGGAAGTAGACCTGTGCCTCGGCCAAGCTCTCGAACTTCTTCACCGGGTGGACCTTCGGGCTCCTCCGCTCGGCGAGCTGCTCCTGCTTACAGGCGGTAATTATGAAGTCCGCACTCTCCTTGTAGTTCATGGTAGGGACGACCGCTATGCCGTTCTTCGCCAGGGCGAAGAGAGCGCCCCAGACGGAGGCTGGCTTTATCCTGCTGAACTTGTAGATTATGGGCATGTAGCCCTCCAGGAGCAGTATCGGGCACTCGTAGTAGTCCTTGAGCTCGAAGACCTGCTCGAAGAGCTGCCTCCTCGTGAGCGTGTAGGCGAAGTCCTTCACGGTCTTGCGTTCTATGGCCACCCGGTCCGATATGATGTAGTCGCCCCTCGGCAGGGCCTTCACGGCCACCTCGGCCCCGAGCTCCCTGAGCCTGTTCACGAGCTTCTGGGCCGTTGAGGCCTCACGGCTGTCCACTATGACCAAAAGGACCTGCTCGCCCCTCTCACGCACGTAGGGTATCAAGCTCTCGGACAAGGCCCGTCGGGAGAAAGGCCTTCCTGGCCCCAGGTTAAGCGTTGCTGGCGAAGGCTAAATAGGGCCGGGGGTAGGGTGGAAGTGGCTGTGATGAGCAATTCCGGGCGGACATATGACGCCGACGGGCGGTCTGAGCCATGAACGCCGTAGAGGCCAGAGGCCTGTCCAAGAGCTTCGGGCCCAAGCAGGCCCTAAAGGACGTGAGCTTCGACGT
>CAZVRS010000183.1:0-1892 GCA_964630115.1 uncultured Candidatus Bathyarchaeia archaeon
GGTCTAGGTCCTCGTCCGTGAAGCCCGTCCCGACCTTCGTGGTGGCCTTGAACACGTCGTTCTCGGGATCGTAGGCGGCCAGGAGGAAGGCACCGTATTTGCCAGCACGGCGGCCACGGCCGTGGTAGCCGCCTATTATGACCAGGTCGATCGTGTCCGTCAGCTCGGCCTGGTATTCACGCTTCAGCTTTATCCAGCTGAACTCACGGGCACCTGCCCTGTAGGGCGCCTTAAGGTCCTTCACCATGAGCCCTTCACAGCCGAGCTGGACGGCTTCCTCGAAGAACTTCTCGAGCTCCCTCGGGTCGTCCGTTATTATGTTCGGTATGACCTTCACCCACTCGTCCTGCACTATTATCTGCTCGAGGAGCTTCCTGCGCTCTATGTAGGGCTCCGTGGTCACGTCCCGCCCGTCCACGTATAGGACATCGAACATGTAAAGGGCGACCGGGTATTCCTTGGCCGCCTTCTCTATGCCATACTTGCGCCTCCTGTGCATGAGTTCCTGGAAGGGCAGCAGATCGCCCGTGTCAGGGTCAACGGCACAGGCCTCGCATTCCACTATGGCCTGCTTGGGCTTTATGTGCGTCCTGGCCAGCTCAACGGCATCCGGGAACTGCTCGGTTAGGTTCTCAAGGCGCCTTGAGAATATGACTATCTTATCGCCGTCCTTGTGAATCTGCATTCTTAAGCCGTCCATCTTCCATTCCGCCGACGCCCTGCCGAGCTTCTTTATTATCTCCTCGGCCGTCGGGAGCCTCTCAGCCAACATGCACCTTATCGGCCTTCCGAGCTCTATCTTGAAGCTCTTCACGGCCTCAAGGCCCCCGGTGGCCACGGCCTTGGCCACGGCCCCGAGGTCGCTGCAGAGGTTGTAGGCCCGTTCCAAGATGTGCCTGTTCTCCCTCGAGCCAGTGAAGGCCTCGGCTAGTGCGTCCAAGACGGTCATATCGGCCACTCCAAGCCTCAAGCGGCCCGTCACTATCCTGATTATATACTTGGCCTCGCTGGGGCTTGCGTCAGCGAGCAGGCCAGCCAGGAGCTTTACCTTCTGGTCTATGGAGCCCGGGCCCGTGGTCTTGGCTATCTTGTCTAACGTGGCGTAGACCCTCTCGACCGTGAGGGGCTGCGAGAAGAAGGTGAGCTGGGTCCTCTTGGACAGGAGGCGCTCGGCGGCCTTCCCCAGGTCCCCCAGCTCCTTGTAGGCTTCTTCCACCTCGGAGATAGGCTTGCCGGAGGCCAGGCTTATGGCCCTCATGGCCAGCTTGTCGGCCACGCCCAGCTCCGGCATGCCGAGGTAATCCGGGTATAGCTTGCCCTGGGTGAGGTAGATGACCTTGTCTATCAGGTCGGGAGGCGTCTTCTTGAAGAGCTCGACCAGGTATTCCATCATCTCCAAGCGCTTGGTAGTTGCTTCTATTTTCTCAAAGGCCTCCGCCAGCGCTGAGAACTCCATATACCATCCCCGGTGGGACGGGGAAGCCGTGGCTTTTAAGGATTTTCTACGGCCCTCATGACAGCCCGGAAGAGCCCTTATAAGTGCTGAGGAAAAGGCGAGAAAAACATATTGAAGGAGGAGGCCTCAGCCCCTTGCGGGCGATATCTGGATTTTAACAGGGGCCACGTAGGCTTAAATAGGGGGGTTTAATACCCCCCTACCACGGGGGTGAGATCATAGTTGGTCCCGAAAGGGTTAGGCCGCCACCTCATAGTGGAGATGTGGGGTGTTGACCCAGCCCTCCTCGACGATGAGGAAAAGCTACGCAGCGTGCTGCTCAAGGCAGCTGAGGCAGCCGGGGGCAGGATCATAGGCGTCCTCTTCCACAAGTTCGAGCCCCAGGGCGTGACGGGCGTGGTGGCCATAGCCGAATCGCACATATCCATACACACCT
>CAZVRS010000184.1:0-1875 GCA_964630115.1 uncultured Candidatus Bathyarchaeia archaeon
GGCGTTCTGGCGAGGCTCGTCCAGGGCCAGGTAACCCAGGCTAACGCTCAGGGCCAGCCGATGGTCATGGTCATCCCGATCGTGATACAGGTGCCCTATCCCTGGCCCGTACAGGCCCAAGGCCATGAGATAGGGGGGTGCGGGGGAGTGCTGTGCACCCCCCGCCCCAACGATGAATATGTGAACTGCGCTCTTCTAAGCCCCAGGTCCCGGGTTCAAGTCCCGGCGGGCCCGCCAGCCGACGAGCAAGCGACAGTTAAATCAGCACAGATGAGAACCTATGGGGCCTCGGGAGAGGGCGGTCATCATTAGCAGCGTATCTCGATTTCCTCATCGGCCCCGCTTGATGAGGGTTGAGGGGCCTTATTAAGTGCTCCTCAAACCCTGTTACAGGCCTCCCTGACCCTCCTGAGGCATTCCATGGCGGTTCCGTAGGTCGGGAAGCCCCTGAGGCCGCATTCTGGCCCTGCGAAGACGACCCTATCCGGGCCCAGGGAGTCCAATACGGCCTTCAGCCTGTCCACCATGACCTCAACGGATTCCAAGAAGACGGCCGGGTCCAGCTCCCCGGACCTTATGGCCCTCCAGGCCTGGCCGACCTCTTCCACGAGCTCATGCTCGCTCAAGCCCGGCCGCTCGGACCTCATGCGGGCCGATATGAGCTCGTCGAAGTCCGTCTTGCAGATGCTGGCCCTCACGAACTTGTCCTTCTCCTTCAAGAGCCTCTTGGTCTCCTCGAGCTTGTAGAAGGGATCGTCCACGTGAGATTCTATGACCTCGAGGTCCTCGACCTCCCAGAACAGGCCATCCGTCGTCGAGTGGAGGTGGATGCCCGTCCTGGCGCCCAGGGAGCGGGCCGTCTTGAAAACCTCCTCCCAGGCCTTAAGGAGTGCCTCACGGCCTTCTGAGCCAGGCTCCACGAGCAGGTCATCTACGGTCCCGAAGGTGGGCTCATCGAGGACCAAGAGCTCGGGCCTGAAGTGCTTGTCCGAGGCCAGGTTGGCCCTGACTATCTCGGATAAGACGTGGCCCAGCCGTTCGAGGAGGCCGGGGCTCCTGAAGGCGAAGGAGAAGGAGAGCGTGTGGGGGCCTGTTATGCAGATCCTGAGCCTCACGGCCTCAAGGCCCAGCGATTCGGCCACCTGGCGTGAGTTCTCACGGATCACCAAGACCTCCGGTATCCTCGGGTTCTTCACCTCGAGCTTCCCGATCTCCACATAACGGCCTTCTAGGACCTCTAGGCCCTTCAGCATGGTCAAGAACATCTCGTTCATGTCCCTGAACTGCGGGTAGGTCGGGACATCCATGCCCGCCCTTATCTTGTCCATCAAGGCCCTTATGACCACACGCTTGAACTCCGTGGCCGGGCCGGAAGAAGACCTCCCCGGGCTCAGGACATCTTGGGCGCCACGCCTCATCAGGGCCTCGTCAGCTATTGGGGGCAGGCTGCCGACATCACAGGCCTCCAAGCTACCACCGGGCCCCTCAGGGGCAGAGGCTATTTTACCCTCGCCCCAAGCAAGCTCAGGATATCTTCTTCAGCTGCTTCTTATACATCTCTATGAGCTCCTTCTCCGTCGTGGCGTCCTCTGGTGCCTTATCGAACCTTATCCTGCCCGTGAACTTCGGGAACCTGAGGGCCAGGCCAGAGCCCTCCCTTATGGCGTTCATGCCGCACGGGTAGGTGGGCGACAGCGTTATCTCGGCTGCCACGACCTCTATGACGATCTTCGGCACGAACCACACGTCGGGCTCGGTCAGGCTGACGACACGGGGGTGCCTGTGCGGTATCTTGAGCGGGTCGAGGAGCTCCTTGAACCGGTCTAGGTCCTCGTCCGTGAAGCCCGTCCCGACCTTCGTGGTGGCCTTGAACAC
>CAZVRS010000185.1:0-1873 GCA_964630115.1 uncultured Candidatus Bathyarchaeia archaeon
AAGGAGCTCTACACGGAGATACCTCCGGCCTGAGGGGCCGGAAACGAAATCCTATTTTTTCATTATTGGTTTTTCCTCCCCGCCCCACAAACCTTAAATAGGCCTCCATAGCTCACGATAGGGGAGCCGTATGCCGGTTAGGCTGTTCTTCGCCACGGACTCCCACGGTAGCGAGATGGTGTGGCGTAAGTGGGTGTCCGCTGCCACATACTACAAGGTGGACATACTGATGCTCTCAGGCGACATAACCGGCAAGGCCATAGTCCCCATAGTAGGGCCGAGGGAAGACGGGACCTGGATAGCCACCATATTCGGCCAGAAGCTCATAGCAAGGAACGAGGACGAGGTGCAGCAGATATACGATAAGATAGCCTTCAGCGGCTACTACCCGTATGTGTGCACGCCGGAGGAGGTCGAGGAACTCAAGAAGGACCCGAAGAAGGTGGAGAAGCTGTTCGATAAGGTCATGATCGAGAGGCTCAAGGCGTGGATAGACTTCGCAGAAGAGAAGGTCCCGGATCACGTCCAGATGTATGTCATGCCGGGCAACGACGACAGCTTCATCATAGACCCGGTGCTGAAGCAGTATCCGAGGAGGATAATATGCCCTCTCGATCAAGTCATAAACCTGTGCTACGACTACTACATGATAAGCTGCGAGTGGGTGAACCCGACTCCTTGGGACACGCCCAGGGAGTGCTCGGAGAAGGAGCTATGGAAGAAGATATGGGCCCAGTATGAGAAGTTCCAGGAGGTATGCGATGACAACAGGAAGCTGATATGCAACTTCCACTGCCCGCCCTACAACACGAGGCTCGACCTAGCACCCAAGCTGAAGGGCAAGGGCCCGACGGCCCAGCCCATATACGTCCTGGGCAAGCCCGTCATGGTCCACGTGGGCTCAAAATCCGTAAGGAAGTTCATGGAGAAGGTCCAACCCCTCCTCGGCCTCCACGGCCACATACATGAGTCGCCTGCCTTCGACTACATAGGCAAGACGTTGGTCGTGAACCCCGGCTCCGAGTATACCGAGGGCATACTGAGGGGCTACATAATAGACTTCGAGAAGGACAAGATAGCAAAGTATATGAAGGTGGAAGGCTGAGCAGGGCGGGGGGTGCGAGGTGGCAGGCCGATACGACGAATACCTGATCAATAGGGGGCTCCAGATAGTAGAGGAAGGCAAGAAGAGGGGCATACCGCTCAGGCTCATGGGGGCCGTGGCCGTCAGGATACACTGCCCGAAGTTCGCCCAGCTCCACATAAAGCTGGAGAGGCCCCTCACGGACATAGACGTGATGACCTTGAAGAAATACAAGAAGGACGTAGAGGCGCTGTTCAAGGACATGGGCTACGAATGGTATGTGCCCAAGTGGTATGCGAGGGGCAGATACATATTCGTGGACCCGGAGACCAAGCTCCTGGCCGACGTGTTCTTCGACAAGCTGGAGATGTGCCACACCATAGACTTCAGGGAGAGGCTGGAAGTGGACTACCCGACCATATCCCTGGCCGACATAATGCTGGAGAAGCTGCAGATAGTCGAGATAAACGAGAAGGACATAAAGGACATGATAGTCCTCCTGAGGGAGCACGATGTAGGCGAGACAGACGAGGAGACCGTGAACGGCAAATACATAGCTAAGCTCCTGGCCGACGATTGGGGCTTCTGGTATACGGCCACCACGAACTTGAAGAAGCTGAAGGGCTTCTTGGACAAGTATGAGGTCCTCACGGACGAGGACAAGCAGGTAGTGGCCTCCAGGATAGACAAGCTCATGGAGATGATAGACAAGGAGCCGAAGACGAAGAAGTGGCAGAAGAGGGCGAAGATAGGGACGAAGAAGATATGGTATAGGAAGGTAGAGGAAGT
>CAZVRS010000186.1:0-1841 GCA_964630115.1 uncultured Candidatus Bathyarchaeia archaeon
CGCACCGAACTCGCATACCTCCTCGCAACGCCCGCAGCCCCGGCACCTGTCCTCATCGACCGCTGCCACGAACGGCTCTATGACTATCTTGCCCTTGCTGAGCAGGGCCATGGCACTTGAAGCTGCTGCCTTGGCCTGGGCGACCGTGTCGACTATGTCCTTGGGCCCCGTGGCCGTCCCGCAGACGAATATGCCGTCGACGACCGTGTCCACGGGCCTCAGCTTCGGGTGGGCCTCTAAGAAGAAGCCATCGGGCCCCAAGGGTATCTTAAGCAGGGCCGCCAGCTCCTCCGTGCCCTTGGACGGCCTCAGGCCAGCGGACAGCACTACCATGTCGAATTCCTCCTCTAGGACACGGCCCGTCAGCGTGTCCTCGGCCCTCACGACCAAGCGGCCGTTCCTGCTGCGCCATATCTCGGCCACCTTGCCCCTTATGAAGCGGACGCCGTGCTCTTGGGCACGCCAGTAGAACTCCTCGTATCCACGCCCGAACGTCCTGAGGTCTATGTAGAAGATGCAGACGTCTATGTCCGGGTATTTCTCCTTGAGCTGGAGGGCCTGCTTTATGGCATACATGCAGCAGACACGGGAGCAGTAGGAGGCGTGGCCGGGCCTGAGGCTCCTAGAGCCAACGCACTGGACGTAGGCCACCTTCTTCGGCTTCTCCTTGTCCGAGGGCCTCACGATCTCGCCCCTCGTGGGCCCGGACGCACTGAGGAGGCGTTCCATCTGCAGGGCCGTTATGACATCCTCATAACGGCCGTAGCCGTATTCCTCGTCCTGCGTCGGGTCATAAAGGTCGTAGCCGGTGGCCACTATGATGGCACCGACGTCGAGTTCTACTTCCTCGGGCTGTTGGCTGAAGTCCACGGCACCAGCGGCCAGCTCCTGGCAGACCTCCTCACACACCATGCACTTCTTCTTCATGAAGTATAGGCAGTGCTCAGGATCTATGACGGCAACGTGTGGTATGGCCTGCGGGAACGGTATGTAGATGGCCTTCCTAGGTGCCAGGCCCACGTCGAACTCGCTCGGCACCTCTATGGGGCAGAAGTCGACGCAGAGCCCGCAGCCCGTGCACTTGTCTAGGTCCACGTAATACGGCTTCTTCAGCACCTTCACCTTGAAGTTGCCAGCGAATCCTTCCACGCCCACTACCTCGGAGTTCGTGAAGAGCTGCACGTTCGGGTGCCTGGCCACATCGACCATCCTGGGCGTGAGGATGCACTGGGAGCAATCCATGGTCGGGAACGTCTTGTCCAGCTGGGCCATGTGCCCGCCTATGCTCGGTGCCCGCTCCACGAGGTAGACACGGAAGCCTGCGTTAGCCAGGTCGAGGGCGGCCGTTATACCAGCTATGCCGCCTCCAATGACGAGGACCTCTCGCCTGGCCGGGACCTCCACGGGCTGGAGCGGGCTTAACAGCCTGGCCTTGGCGACCGTCATGCGCACTATGTCTTTTGCCTTCTCAGTGGCCTTCTTCGGCTCCCTCATGTGGACCCAGGAACACTGCTCCCTTATGTTGGCCATCTCAAGCAGATACGGGTTCAAACCAGCTTCCCTCAGGACACGCCTGAAGGTGGGCTCGTGGAGCCTGGGGGAACAGGCCGCCACGACCACCCTATCGATCAGGCCCTCCTCTATGTCCTCTTTTATCAGGTTCTGGCCGGGGTCCGAGCACATGTACGGGTAGGTCTTGGCCAGAACCACGCCTGGGAGGCCCTCGACGTACTTCCGCACTTCCTCGACATCAACCACGCCGGCGATGTTGGTGCCACAGTGGCAGATGTACACGCCTATCCTTACTTCTCCCATGGCCTGCACCACCGGGCGGGGGGCTT
>CAZVRS010000187.1:0-1826 GCA_964630115.1 uncultured Candidatus Bathyarchaeia archaeon
CTCCCCCGCTTCCCGAGCTTCAGCTTAAGAGCGCTCGTCACGAGCGCTGCCGCCGAGGTCATGAGTATGCCCGAGAAGATGGTCGTCATGAGGCTCGTGTAGCTCGCCATGGGGTTGACGAGCATCTTGCCCACCTCGTAGAGGAGCTTGTAGGACCACATGCATATCATGAGGCCCACGAGGCCATACCAGCCCCTCGGGTCCCTCCTGTAGAACCAGTGCATGCACCTGCCCAGTATGAGTATGGAGAAGCCCGCTATGAAGATGTGGGACACGTTCGTGAAGAGCCAGCTCACGAACCTGCCCACATCGGTTATGATCGGGGCCACCACGCTCGGTGGTGCGGCCCTCACGAACCAGAGGACCTGGTAAATGCCCAGGAGGATTATGGTCGTCCCAGCCACGTAGGACGTGGCTATCACGTAGGCGTGGGGGGGCGGGAACTTAAACACCTTGGTCCTCACGGCCCTCAGGAAGCTGGCTATGTGCTTACCTATCCCGAAGCCCTTCACGCACATTATCAGGCTTATGGTGAGACCGAAGGCAGCCCAAGCGTAACGGAGGGCGCCCGGGAAACCTACTATCTCCAATATCCACACCAATATGAAGGTCATCAGGAGCAGGCCGGGCAAGCCTAGGACCCACTTTGCATACCTCGGGTTCTCCACGACCAGCCTCATGTATCTGGAGAAGAGGGCAGCCGTCTCCTCTATGGACTTGCTGTGCCTGACCACTACCCGCCTGATGGAGACTATGGGGACCCTGGATTGTATGAGGGGTATCACGGCCTCGTCAGCATATCCATCGGTCACCAATATCACGCCGTCGGCCGGGAAGGCCTCGAGGACCTCGTTCAGCTCGTCCAAGAGCTTCTTGTCTGCCTTCACGCCCCCGAGGGGGGAGCCAGCTATGGTTGCGACCTCGTAGAGCTCGCCCGGCCCGGAGGAAGCCGTCAAGCGCTCGTAGAGCCTCACGGCCTCGAACATGGCGTTCGCATCTGCTTCCTCTGGGTCGTTGAGGGCCAGCTGGGTGGCCGTCCTTAGGTTGGCGTCCCGCCCTATGATCGGCGTCCTGGTGCCCGTCTTCATGCCTACGTCATCGTCCCTGTCCACGCACAGTATCAGAGTGCGCTCCTTCTTCCCACCGCTCAACAAGCCCACCTTGCTTCCTCACGTAGGAGGGGAAGGGCTTAAAAATGATTTTTCGTGGCTGGCGTGGGGGACGGCCGTCAGGGAGACCTGAGGGCATCCGATAGCTTGGCCACTATGCTCGTCGCCATCGCATCACTATATATGGTCCTGAGCCTGTATATTATGTATTCAACCTCCTCCTTTGTCAGCCTCACGGTCAAGCCCTCCCGGCCGCCCTCCCTTGCCTCCTGGGCCTTCTCCAAGAGGGCCGCTATGAGGTTCTTGACGCTCTTCTTCACCCTTGAGTAGTCTTCCCGGCTCAGCTGGACCTCTAGGCCAAGTTCCCTCAGCTTCTCGACCAAGGCCTCGTAATCCAACGTCCCCCTATCCTTCCGAGTAGACGTAGAGGGGTTCTCCATCCCTTATCACCCTCGCATCCGGGTGCCCCTCCAACAGTTCCCTGAGGTATTTGGGCAGCACGAATAAGCTCTTGTGCAACTCAGGTGTATAGAACTTGAGGCCCCTCACGCCCCTCTCGGCCAAGCGCTCCCTGACCTCATCCGGGCCCAGGGCAGCTGGGTCCGGGCCCGTTGAGCCCACGACGAAGCCCCACTCGCTATCGAAGGTCGGGACCCAGCACTTCAGGTATCTCGTTATGGGGAACACGGCCCTCACGGTCCTGTATATGGAGGCCGT
>CAZVRS010000188.1:0-1809 GCA_964630115.1 uncultured Candidatus Bathyarchaeia archaeon
ATGTTGCCCGTCCCGGCCGCACCCGTGGAAAAGCTATTGAGCATAGCCAAGGCGAACGAGGAAGCCGGCTTCGATTCGATATGGATCCCGGACCACCTGCTCTTCGTCCCGTCCGGGGTAACGCCCGATGCCTGGTCCATTCTATCGGCCCTTGCGGTCCTCACCAAGAAGGTCCTGTTGGGCACGGCCGTATCGGACCCGCACAGGCGCCACCCGGCCGTCCTGGCCCAGACGGTTGCCACAGTGGACCAGCTCTCGGGAGGCCGTGTCCTCCTGGGCCTCGGTGCTGGTGAGGCCATGAACTTGGACCCGTTCGGGATAAGGTGGGATAAGCCAGTCAGCAGGCTCGTGGAGGCCATAGAGATAATGAGGAAGCTCTGGTCTGGCGGTAAAGTGGATTATGAAGGACGCTTCTGGAGGCTCAAGGGGGCCTTCCTGCAGGTAAGGCCCGTGGGACGCATCCCGATATACCTCGGGGCCCACGGCCCTAGAATGCTCGAGCTGACGGGCCTCATGGCCGATGGCTGGCTGCCGACGCCCCTGACGCCCGAGCTCTACAGGAGGCGCCTCAAGGTCATAGAGGAATCGGCCAAGAAGGCTGGCAGATCCTTGGACGAGATCGACACGGCCATATACCTTTACACCTGCATTTCAAATAAGGAGGAAGAGGTCCGGGAGAGGCTCGAGAGGTATAAGGGCCTCATAGCCCACTCGCCCGAGCTGCTCAAGGAGGCTGGCTACGACGTGGAGGTCCCGGAGGGCTTCAAGCACTACTTCAGGATACTGCCCGAGGACGAAGACCTGAGGGCCTTCACGGAGTTCTCGTCATCCGTGCCCCTGGAGGCAGCCCTCGACTTCTCCATATCGGGCACGCCCGAGGAGTGCTTGGAAAAGGTCTGTGCTTACGTGGAAGCCGGCGTCAGGCACTTCATACTCGTGAACGTAGGGCCAGACGTCAAATACGTCATCCGGGTCTACAGGGAGCACATAATACCTTACTTCGGGGAGGGCTGAGCGGGTGTCTGGCATGGCCCACGAGGCCTTCCTGAGGCTTAGGTATGGCAGCGAGGAGGTAGCCAGGGCCGTCTACGAGGCCGTTGAGCCAGATAACAGGCCCCTCCCCGAGGGCCTCGTCATAAGGGGCCGTGTCGAGGGCGATACCGTGGTCTTCGAGGTATCCTGCGAGAAGGGCTTGGGGAGCCTTTGGTCGACTTTAGACGACCTGTTGGCCTGTATTCAAACCGCCGAGAGGGCCTTGAGGGCCACGGGGGCTCGTTGATCAGGCTATCTCGGCCCTTATCCCCACGAAGACGGGCCCCTTGACTTCTATGCGCTTCCTGCGGCTCGTTATGTAGCGCCTTGCCACGTCATCTATGACGATGTTCACGTCGCTCGGCCTCTTCGCCATCTTGACCCTTATCTCAATAGATGGCTTGCCCGCCCTGACGGCCTCCTCTATCTCCCTGGCTGCCTTCATGGCTATGGCATCTATGTATCTAATAGGTTTATTGTTGGCCCTTGCATACACAGGCTCCCGCTCACCAAGAAGTGTATCTAACGTTAGCATCTCAACGGACAGTCCGAGCACATTTCCATTTCTAACGCAGATATAATTGAAGGCTGCTGGCCCGAGGAGCTTGACGCCGGGCTCCTTCTCGAACAGGTAGACCCGGACTTCCTTGCCCATCAGGGGCCCCTCGTAGGCCAGGACCTCGCAGGGGCTCGGGAGGTCCTTGTTGGCCTCGGCGGCCCTAACTATGGCCTCGGCTATCCTCAGGCCCTCGGGCGTGGTGGGCCGCTCCCCAATCC
>CAZVRS010000189.1:0-1795 GCA_964630115.1 uncultured Candidatus Bathyarchaeia archaeon
AGCTGAACTCGGCCTCATCGGCTGGCAGCACGACGGGCAGGGGCCAGATGAGCCCGTCCTCGAGCCTTGCCTCGGCCAGGACACGCTCGTAGTCCGATCGGCCCATGAAGCCCTCGAGGGGCGAGAAGCCGCCGGTGGCTATCTGCCAGAGGTCCATGGCCGTGTTGGCGTCCAAGACCACCTTCGGCATCTCACGGGCCTCTTCGAGGAACCTCTCACGCTTGGGGCCTTCAACGAGCCTGTTGACCAGCCTTCCGCCATGGGGCCTCCCGAGCTCCAGGGGCCTTCACCTCCTCAGGACGCTGGTGCCGTCCAGGCCGGGCGGGATGGGCACGCCCAACAGGTCCAGGACGGTCGGGCAGAGGTCCTCTATGGCCAGCTCGTCGGCCCGGCCCTTGACGCGTTCCTCGGGGTCCCTCAGCACGAACATGCCGAACTCGCCATGATTGCTGTCGTCGGGCCCCTTGGCCGTCTCGAGGCTGTAGGGGCTGCCGAACCCTATGGCCTCGTTGGAGCCGTAGTGGAGGTTATCAAAATAGACCGTCAGGTCGGGCATGAGGTCAAGCTTCTCGCCCCTGTAGGCTTCCTCACGCATAAACATCCGGTTGTCCAGCTTCTCCCCATCGGGCCCCCTGACGGACGCCAGGAGATCGGCCACCTGCTCCCTGACGGACAGATATTCCTCGCCCGGCCTGACGATGCCCTTGGGATCACGGCCCCTCACGTTTATGAAGACCTGGGCCACGTAGGCCCCCAGGGCATAGGCCAAGGTGTGCTCCCAATCTATGAGGCCCTTCTGGTCGAGCTCCGTTAGGCCCGTGGGCTTCTTGGGCTTCTCCCTCAGCTTGAGGAAGCCTTCCTCGGCCAATATCTCGTTGGCGTTCACACGGTAATACATGCGCTTTGCCCCGTGGTCCGATATGAGGATCACGGCCGTGTCGGGCGGCACCAGCTCGAGCGTCTTGGCTATCTCGGCATCTATCTGCTTGTGGAGCTCGAGCAGGCCCTCTTCGAGCTCGGGGTCCTCCACGTATCTCGGGTGCTCCCTGTCGAAGAACTTCCAGAGGGTGTGCTGGGCCCTGTCTATGCTCATTATGACGGTCATGAAGAAGTCCCATTTCTCCTCGGACAAGAAGTGCCTGATTATTTTGAAGTCCTGCTCCGTCTTGGCCCTGAGCTGACCATAGAGCTTCCTGGGCGGGATGCGCCTGTAGTCATACACGTCTATGACATATCCGTCTGGCCCGCCAGCTAGGCCGAGGACCTCCTCCCTGACCTCGGACGGGTAGGTGAACTCTGACCGTGAGTTGGGCGTAAGGAAGCCCGAAACCATTATGCCGTTTAGGGGCAATGGTGGATATGTCACGGGCACGAACAGGAAGATAGAGCGTTTCCCAGCACGGGTTAAGTAATCCCAGAGCCTCGGCTTATCCACCATGTGGGAGTTCACGATGCCGAACTTCGTGTAAGTGCCCGGCGTCCTGAACTTGAGGTCGTAGAGGCCGAAGTGGCCTGGATTAAGGCCCGTCAGGGAGGAGGGCCAAGCAGGGCAGGTTATGGGTGGCACCGTAGTCTTAACGAAGCCCCAGAGGCCCTCGCGAGCCAGGCTCGATATGGTTGGGAGCTCGTCAGCCCATTTCTCGAAGACGAGAGAGGGCTCCACACTGTCTATCCCTATGACTAAGGCTTTTGTCAATTTTTCTTCCCTCAAACTTCAGTGAACCTTAGTGAGAGTATATAACGTTTTCGGGAACCGCTTAGAACACGAACTCGAATAGTGTATATCCGAGCCAGG
>CAZVRS010000190.1:0-1783 GCA_964630115.1 uncultured Candidatus Bathyarchaeia archaeon
GGTCGCAGTGGCAAGGGGGTCCCGACTGTTTAATAAACGGGCAAGGGCACCCCGCTGAGCGAGGGACGGGGGCTTGGCCGACCTCATCGGAGACCCGTACTTGGCCGGGATGCTATACGGTGATGGCACGTGCTACAGGGGCAAGAACGGCGCTTATGCCGTATGGGTGGACCAGTCCGAGAGGAACCGTGATATACTAGAACTCATGGTGATCCCGAGGTTGGCCAAGCTCGGGTTCAACGTCCATGTGTACAGGTATCGGGATAAACGGCATGGCACATGGAAGTGGAGGGCGTTGGTCTACTCCAAAGCCCTCTTCACGGCCTTCCTCAAGCTGAGGAGGAACGTGCTCCAATACGTTGAGGAGCTCGACGATGCAGACTTCTGCGAGTTCACCGCTGGCCTCTTCGATGCGGAGGGAACTGTTACCGACAGGTTAGTCATATACAATAGCGACCTGGAGCTCCTCGTCTTGCTCAAGAGGAGGTTATCCCGCTTGGGCGTGGAGGCCCGGATATACAGATTTGGCCCCGTGTTCGGCCTCCAGATACACAGGAAGGAAGACATGCTCAAGTTCGCTGAGATGGTCCCGTCCCTCAAGTTAAGGGGTGTACCTGCCCGGTTAAGAAACATAGGGGGCCGCAAGCCCGAAAGGGTGTGTACGGCCCCTGAATCCTGGCCAGTGCCGGTCCCTGAAGCCCGGGTCCAACCGGGTTAAGGGCCGGTAAACGCCGGGAGTAACTCTGACTCTCTCAAGGTAGCCAAATGCCTTGTCGGGTAAGTTCCGACGTGCATGAATGGATCAACGAGGGCCCCGCTGTCCCCGCCCGGGACCCGGCGAACCCACCTGGTGGCGAAAAGTCCACCTGCCCCCAGCGGGAAGAGAAGACCCCGTGGACGGGGGTAAGCAGGGCCGGTGGGGAGACGCCTATAAGCATGTCTTGAGAAGTAATGACAAGGAAGGCGGCAGGGATGACTAACAGGGCTGCGTTGAAGCTGAGCATCGATCTCGCATACGAAACTGGCGTCCACATAGGCGATGGCAACCTCTTCCGCCTAGGAAGCCGCATGTATAGAATAACGTACTCAGGGAATCTAACCAACGAGCGCTCCTACTACCGCATCGTCCTCATGCCCATCATAATGCGCCTGTACGGCGTTCAACCACGTTACTACGAGCGTCGGCACGACAACACTGTTCTCCTCGTGGTGAACTCGAAACGGGCCTTCGAGTTCAAGAAGAACGTCCTCGGTCTTCCCGAGGGCAAGAAGACAAGGATAAGAATACCCGATATCATGTGGTCTAATAGCGCTCTCCTGCTGGCATGCCTTCAGGGCATAGGCGATACGGATTTCTGCCTGTCCTTCAAGAAAGATAGGCGAGGGAGGCATAAGGAACCGAGGTTAGAGTTCTTCTCGAACTCCCCGCTCCTTATGGATGATATATCGTGCATCCTCCAGATGTTAGGGATAAGCTTCGCCCTTGAGGAAAGCGAAAGGCGCAGATTCCACGAGTATAGACTCAGGATATACGGCGTGAAGAACCTCAAGATATGGCTTAAGAAGGTGGGGTTCCGGAATCCCTACAAATTAGCCAAGCTCTACGTATGGCATAAGCTCGGCCACGTGCCTCCTCGCTTGTCTTACCGGGATTACATCGCTCTCCTCTGTTAAGGCCCTGCTTCCCCCGGCGGAGAGCTTTACTGCAGCCTGCCGCTGGGACGTGGTCGGGGGTGCAGAGCGTAGGCGGGAGGCAGTGAACGGGCCTCTCCGGGGGCCCTGG
>CAZVRS010000191.1:0-1764 GCA_964630115.1 uncultured Candidatus Bathyarchaeia archaeon
TGAGGACAGGTGCCGGGGCTGCGGGCGTTGCGAGGAGGTATGCGAGTTCGGTGCGGTGGCCGTGGAGGAAAAGGACGGGCGCCTCGTGGCCCACGTGAACGAGGCCCTCTGCAAGGGCTGTGGTGCTTGTTCCGTCCGCTGCCCGACGGGTGCCATAAAGGTGAGGAACTTCAGGCCGGAGCAGATAAGGGCCATGGTCGGTTCAGTGGCCGGTTGAACTCCGATTAAATTTTAAAACGGGGTCCCCTCCCGTGGGAGGCGGGATGAGCTCCCTGATATTGGACATGAGGGAGGCTGACCCGAAGTTCAAGTATCGGGTCAAGGCCATCCCGGGGGCCGAGAAGCTGACGGTCTGCTTCCAGTGCGGCGCCTGCACGCCCGATTGCCCCGTGGCAAAGCGCACGGATATCTTCAGGCCCAGGAGGATAGTGAGGCTGGCCCTCCTCGGCTTCAAGAAGAAGCTGTTCTCCGGCAACCTCCTCTGGCTCTGCTTAGGCTGCTTCGGCTGCACGGAGATGTGCCCCCAGGGCGTCAAGCCCACCGAGCTGATAGAGGCCCTCAGGGAAATCGGGGCCGAGGAAGGCATCCTGCCGCCCTCCATAAAGGACATGATGAAGGCCCTGCTCTCAACGGGCAAGATACACCGCATAACGAAGGCGAGGGAGAAGGCTAGGGCCAAGATGGGCCTCCCGGCCCTGGAGGAGCCGAGCATGGAAGAGCTCGAGACCATCTTTGCTTCCTCAGGCCTCGCCGAGCTGGTAGGCGGTAGGGAGGTGAAGTGAAGTGCAGGTGGGCTTGTTCTTAGGATGCCTCGTGCCCTCAAGGTTCATGGCCTACGAGCTGTCCATGAGGAAGGTGCTGGAGCTGCTGGGCGTCGAGGTAGTCGACCTCGGGACGGCCTGCTGCGGCAGCCCCTACATATTCTCCGTGGACAGGAAGGCTGGCCTGGCCCTGGCCGCCTGGAACTTGTCCCTGGCCGAGGAAGCAGGCGTGAAAACTCTCGTGACGCCCTGCAGCGGCTGCAACGAGGTCCTCAACAGGGCCGTGGAAGAGCTCAAGGACCTCGACCGGAGGGACGCCGTAAATGCTGTCCTGTCCAAGGTCGGGCGTCAGTATAAGGGCGAGGTGGCCGTGAAGCACATCGTCAGGTTCCTCTACGAGGACGTAGGGCTCGACAAGATAAGGGCCATGGTCAAGAGGCCCCTCAAGGGCCTTAAGGTGGCCGTCCACTACGGCTGCCACCTCCTGAGGCCCTCAGAGGTCATCAAGTTCGAGAACCCCCACGACCCCAGGTCCATGGACGAGCTCGTGGAGGCAGCGGGTGCGGTGAGCGTGCCCTACGAGAACAAGCTGGAGTGCTGTGGCTTCCCGGCCATGCCGATCGACGAGGAACTGGCCTACTCCATAGGCATGGACAAGATAAGGGCCATGCTGGCTGCCGGCGCCAACGCCGTGGTGACGACCTGCCCGTCCTGCTTCCTCCACTTCGAGAACACCCAGATCTTGGCGAGGAGGAAGGGCGAGGAAATGCCCGCCCTGCCGGTGCTGCACATCACGCAGCTCCTCGGCCTGGCCATGGGCCTGGGCCCTGATGAAGTGGGCCTGAGGGAGAACAGGGTGGGCACCGAGGGCCTCCTCCAGCTCCTCGGGGCTTGAGGCTGGCAGCGGCGTGCTTGGGGCATGAAGCCGGAACGTATTTAATAGCACCTGGCTGCCGTAGGCGGGCCCGAGGAGGTGGGTGGTGAAGTGGCGGAAAAGAAGGGA
>CAZVRS010000192.1:0-1743 GCA_964630115.1 uncultured Candidatus Bathyarchaeia archaeon
GAGAAGGGAGTCAAGCACATGGCCGACCCCAGGAGGCTCTGGGAGAGCACAAAGGCCGTCTTAGGGAGGCTGGCCGATGCCTATGGGCCCATAGGGCCCGTGGATGCAGACAGGATAGTGGGCCTGAAGGACGGCGATGAGATAGAGATAGCCGGCTGGTCGGTCCTCCAGGTCCTGGAGACGCCGGGCCACGCCAGCCACCACCTGAGCTTCTTCGAGCCCGAGGAGCGCATAATCTTCCCGGGCGATTCAGCTGGCATATACATAGCCCCGCTCGACGTCCTCCTGCCCACTACCCCACCGCCCCACAGGCTCGACCTGGCCCTGGAGTCCTTGGACAAGCAGATAGGGCTAGGGCCCAGGACGGCCTGCTACCCGCACTTCGGCTCAACGGATGAGGCTGTTTCAAAGCTCTCGGAGCACAAGCGCCAGCTTGAGCTCTGGGCCGAGGTCATAAGGAACAGGCTCGCCGAGCCCGAGGAACGCATATTAAATTTCCTAGTTGAGCAGGACCCGAACTTGGCCCGGATAAGCGACATCATGAGGGCCTACCCGATGCTGAGGGAAGGCCTCTTGAGGAGCATAAAGGGCATCAAGGGCTTCTTCTCCCGTGGGGCGAGGGGGCACCAACGTGCTATGCGGCGTTGACGAGCTCCGTGTCTTCGCCCTCTGCTTCACCACCGTCCTGGCCTCGGAGCTCGGGGACAAGACCCAGCTGGCCATCCTGGCCCTCAGCCTCAGGGGCGATAAGGCCCAGGTCCTAGCAGGCTCCATCTTGGCCTTCTCCGTGGTAAATGGCTTGAGCTCGGCCCTGGGCTTCCTGCTCTACAAGCTACTGCCCCTGAAGGCGCTGAGGGTGGCTGCGGGAGCAGCCTTCGTGCTGGCCGGCCTCATAGGCCTCGTCAGGGGGCTGAGGAGCAGGCCGGGTGGGATCGTGGAGGAGCCCGCCCGGCCCGGGAGAAGCTCGTTTGTTGATAGCCTGGCCCTGGTGGGCCTGGCCGAGCTCGGGGACAAAACCCAGTTGGCCACCGTGGGGTTCTCAGCTACCACGGGCCTGGCCTTCGTGGTGGCCCTGGCTGCAATATCGGCCCTCTCCCTCATGGCCGCTGCCACATGCTTGCTCGGCTCCCGACTGGCGGGCAAAATAGGGAGGCTCAGGGCTAACTTGATTTCTTACGTGATGTTCATGGTCGTGGGAGTGGTCATGCTCTTATGGCCTTCGTAATGAGGAGGACATAAAAATAGGCCTTGGGGCCAGGCCTTTCTATGAGGTTGGGCTTGTGTTCTGACCTTGAGTGCCTCGGGGCCTGCCCGCCACTTATATTATGCCCCTCGCCCTCATCGCCTCGGCCACTCTGTCGAAGGCCAGGGCGTAGGCCCCATACCTCAGGCTGACCTCGTATTTTTCGGCATACTCCACGACGTCCCTGAAGGCCTGGGTCATGACCCTCCTCAGCCTCTCGTCGACTTCCTCAGCGGTCCAGTAGTATCCCATCCTGTTCTGGACCCACTCGAAGTAACTGACGGTTACGCCGCCGGCGTTGGCGAGGATGTCGGGCACGACTATGACCCCTTTCTCCTCGAGGATCTTGTCCGCCCCCGGTGTGGTCGGGCCGTTGGCCCCCTCCACGATCAGCTTCGCCTTCACATCCCCGGCGTTCTCCTCAGTTATCTGGTTCTCCAGGGCTGCTGGCACGAGTATGTCGCACTCCACCGTGAGGGGCCCCTTCTGCCCTATCTCCT
>CAZVRS010000193.1:0-1733 GCA_964630115.1 uncultured Candidatus Bathyarchaeia archaeon
TGCCCTTCGCCATGGGAGGTGCCCTCAGGGCCCTCTTGGACCGGAAGATGGGCCGTGATTGGTTCGGGCGTGAAGGCATGGCCATAGCATCGGCCTTGATAGCGAGCTCCGTGCTGGCCCAGGTGGCCTTCCTGGCCCTTATGGCGTTGGCGTAGGCCAGGCCGGGTGGCTGGTGCTCAACCTCACCTTGTCCAATAGCCATTCCAGGCCCCAGAACCTATCGGCCAAGCGCTTCAGCTCTGGCCCTATGGCGATGGAGAAGGCAGCTACCTCCACCTTCTTGCCCCTGGCCTTCACGGCCCTGACGGCCTCTATGAAGTCCGTGTCGCCCGAGACCAGTATGGCCGTGTCGTAGGCATCGTTGTAGGCCAAGGTCAGCATGTCCGTCACGAGGGCCACGTCCGTCCCCTTCTCAACCCAGATCTCCCTCCTGACGCCGTTCTCGTTTATGTATTTCTTGCGCTTCGGTATGGGCTTCACGTAGAAGCCTCCACCTTCCTCGAGGGCACGGATGAAGCTCTCCACCTTGCGCTTCTCTTCCTCGTCCTCCGGGTTGTAGGTCACGTATATGTAGGTCCTTATCAGGTTGCGCCCCTCGGCCAGGACCCTGACCAACTTGAAGTAATCTATCTTCTGCCTTATCTGCCTTAGCTGCCCGTAGAGGTTTGGCCCATCTATGAAGATCATAACCCTCTCCTGCGTCCTCGGGAGCCTCCTTATCAACTTCTCTATCTCCCTGGCTATCTCCCTGCCTATTCCTTCGCCCAACTAAGGCACCCAGGGACGGCAGGGAAGTTTTTATTAAGCGTTTCGCTCGGTGGAGGAAGCATCCCTGACCCACGCACTTCCTTCCCTCCTGAGCCCGATTTCTCTCTTCACACGCTCAAAGAGCTCCCTGACGTGCCTCAGGTAAGCTGGGTCAGCGTGCAGGACCAGGCCCTCCGTCAGGGCATCGGCAGCCGTCATCCTCCCGTGCTCGACCATCTCCTCGAACTCGGCCGGGGTGAAGGCGTGCGGTTCCAAAGGCAGGCCCTTCACCGAGGTGGCGATCAGGTCCCAGCGGTCCCTCGGGTCTGGGGGCAGGCCCTCGGCCACCACCAACAGGTCGATGTCGCTCCCCGGCTTCCAATCCCCCCTTGCGAAGCTCCCGTAGAGTATGGCCAGCTTGAGCTCGAGCCTGCGGGCCAAAACGGCCTCAACGTATTCCCTCAGGGCCTTAATGACCTCCTCACGAATTCTACGACGTTCCTCGCCGACCTCAGGCATGCCTCAGCATCCTCCCGCCCGTAGAGCTCGAAGGCCGGGAATGGGACGCCCGGGTGGAGGTTCGGATACCTCGGCGGTGCGTAGTGCTTGTCCAAAAGCCTGGCGTCTTCGAGCAGCTCCTGGACGTCCAGCCCCGTCCTCCTGCCGAGGAGCTCCAGGAGCTCCCGGATCGAATGGCCCCTCGCCTCTACCTCATTAGCGTATAAGAGGGCCTTAACAGCTTTCTCGGCAGCCTGCTGGGAGTGGAAGCAGGAAGCAGCGTAATGGCCCGTTTCCAAGAGCAGCTCGGCCACCCTAAGGTCCTCGAGGGCATCCTCAAACCATCTCCTGGCCTCACGATACCAATAACCCAATTGGGCCCCTACCCGGGAGATTATGAGGACTTTAATAAGGGTTCCCGGGATGGCGCCTTACCTGCTGGCCTCGGCTATGCGTTCCATCTCGTGCCTCTTCTGGACGGCGTGGCT
>CAZVRS010000194.1:0-1708 GCA_964630115.1 uncultured Candidatus Bathyarchaeia archaeon
GTAACTACTTTTTCAGCTGGAATCATTGCATCTCTAACTCTTACATTCCTCAAGATGTCAATCTGCATCTCCGCCCTATGTGCTGGACTGTCTGCACGAGTTGGAACTTGTTCTATGTATATCGTCTTATCACCAGTTATGTAATAGGCAATTGCAGATGCAATGGTTAAGGCTGGCAAGAGATTATAACATCCACTCATTTCAACTACCATAGCTATTGCGGCAATCGGAGCTTTAGTTACTCCTGCTACAAATGCTGACATACCTACTAACACATAAGCCTCTGGCTGAGGCACGACATTAGGTATAATATCGTTAAAGAAATACCCGAGAAAAGCTCCAATCATGCCACCAATTACAATTGATGGAGCAAAAACACCACCACTTCCACCACTACCTATTGTGAAAGATGTCGCTAGTATTTTACCGAATATCGTGAATAGAATTATGTGGAGGGGCAACTTGCCATATATAGCTTCTTGAACGAATCCATATCCCATACCTAATACTTGTGGTAAATAAAATCCTATTAAACCCGTTATAAGTCCACCTATAAATGGTTTTACATGGCGAGGGATGTTTAACCTCCTAAACAAATTATGCATCGTATAAAATGATTTTATATATAACAATCCAATTAATCCAGATACCACTCCAACTAAAGCGTATATCAGAAATTCAAACGGCGAATGTATATGAACTTCTGGAACATTAAAAATTGGAATCAATCCGAAACGCATACATCCAGATAAACAGCTTAAAATCGATTCAAAGATGATAAATGCAGTTATCGATGATACGAATGCTGGAACCATCGCCTCTACTTCGTAATCCCTCTTATAAAGCACTTCTATTCCAAAGATTGCTCCACCGAGCGGACTTCTAAAAATACTTCCTATTCCTCCAGCCATTCCACACACAACTAATATCCTCCTATCTCTATCAGATAATTTCAAAAGAGATGCCAAAGCAGATCCAAATCCCGCTCCAATCTGTATTATTGGCCCTTCTCTTCCAGCACTTCCACCACTTCCAATTGTAATTGATGATGCTATCATTTTAACTATTGGAACTCTTGCCCTAATCATTCCCCTCATCTTATGAAACGCTCTTATCACGGCATCAGTTCCATGTCCTTCAGCCTCTGGAGCAAAGCTATATACTATCAACCCACTTAAAATACCACCAATTGCTGGAATTAAGTAAAGTGGTAAAAATCCGAAATTAAAATCGATGGGAATTACTTCCATCTCTCCACCAGCTGATGGTGGTTTAAAGTTGTTTAAGCCGAAGAAGAATTTAGTACAAAGTTCTAATAGTGCATAAAATGTAAACGCTCCAATTCCAGAGATTATACCGACGAGGATTGATAGGAGTATCAAGTATTTTGTTCCCAATGGAGATTTTTGATCCACAACTTTATGATGTATTAACTGCAAAAATAGTTTATCATATGATTCTAAGATGTGCCAACATAGGAGTGCAAATTCCAGATATTGGATATATGCTTTTTGCACTAAGTTAACGTATCTTAATTCTATGCATTATGAATGATGGATGCGTCCACTTAAAGTGTAAAAGGCTTTTATATCCAATATTTAAATTTTTCACACAAGATGAACACATCCATGCGATACATATTTAAAAATCATTTCAAAATCGGGCCAACATCAGGAAATCCTTGCCTTTGTCCTGTTCCAGCAAGCTT
>CAZVRS010000195.1:0-1703 GCA_964630115.1 uncultured Candidatus Bathyarchaeia archaeon
TCCTCAGGGCCTCACGCTCTGGCGTGGAGATGACGAGCGTCAGGACCAGCTTCCCCTCTGCCTCCGAGGCCACCAGACCGGCCCTGAGCTCCCCGGCCCCATGGGCGGCTATGGCCACCTTCCTGCCGCCCGCCCTCACGTTCTCGAGTTCCCAGCCCCGGCTGGCCAGGCCGAGCACCAGTTTGTCCAGGGCTTCCCTGTCCGGGAGGAAGAAGGAAACGGCCTCCTGAACGTGGCCCGGCGTCGGCACGAGCTTCTCCGTGGCCCCGTAGGTGAGGAGCCTGACGTGGTATCCGGCCACGACGTCGGCTGGGTAGCCGAACTTGCGCACGTCAAATTCCACGGACGGGAGCTCAGCCGGGGCCTTGGGCGCCGGGGGCACCGGCGTTGGCTGTGGGACCTGCTCTGGAGCAGGGGGAACAGCCCTCCTTGGCAGGCCCACCTCTCCCACGCTGGCCTCTAGGCCGAGGGCCTTGGCCAAGGCCCTTATGGCCTCGAGCAGATCGGGCGTCTCGGCTGGCTTCACGAGGGGGGTCCTGCCCCCGTGGCTGCACATCCTCTCCTTTATCTTCACGATCCTCGGTTCCCCTAGGCCCAGCACCACGGCCTCGCCCGGCTTCAGGTTCCTCACGGAATCGGCTAGCTCACGGGGAAGCCCTTCCTCAAATAGCCTCTTGAGGTCCGTGGGGTCCACGAGCTTGTGGACTATCTTCACCTCCGCCTGGGTGAGGATGGCCTTGCTTATCTCGGCTGGCCTCCTTATGGCCACCACGAAGCCTATGCCGTGGTGCCTCCCCGTGGCAGCTATCTCGTAGAGCCAGTAGGAGGCCTTCTTCTGGGACTCGGCTATGGCCTCCAGCCTGGGCAGCCCCTTCTCGGGCGCTATCCTGTGGGCCTCGTCCACTATGAGGACGTAGGGCTTCCTGTGTTCTTCCTCGGCCTCATAGAAGGCCTCTAGGAAATTGGCCAGGAAAGCCAGCTTCTCGACCATGGTGGCCCTGGAGAGGTCCAGCACAGCGCTTAGGCCTAGCTCCACGATCTTACGGGCCAGCTCTGGGGCGTGCTCGGACCTCAGGCCCCTTATATCGGCATACTCCCGCTCCCCCAGGGCCGTGATTAAGATCGGGAAGTGCTCCCTCAGCGTGTAATACTCGCCCATTATGTCGGCTATCACGAAGGGCTGCCCTATCTTGGCCAGCTCCTCCGCCAGGACGCCGCACGTATAGGATTTCCCGCTCCCCCTCATCCCGAGGACGCCGAGCCCACGATCTATCAGGTGCCCCTTCACGCTCAGGGAGAAGCCCTCCGCCAGCTCGATGACGAGCTCCTCGCCAGCGCCCCCTGGGCCTATTTCCTCGGGCCCCTCACCCACAACATATCACCTCGAACCTCGTGAAGCCCAGGGTCAAGACCTGCCCGTCCTCGAGCGTGTAAGTGCCCTTTTGGACCACTTCTTCCACGACCCTGTCCCCTACCTTATGGCCTATCTTGGTGCTGGACTTCCTCTCGGTCAGAACCCTGACCTTGAGCTTCCCGCCCGATGGCATGAGGAGGGCGTGGACCCTACTGACGCAGACGTCCTGGACCCCTAGCTTCCTGACGACCTTCCCGTGGGCGTCCCGGATGACCACGTCAAGGCCGCTCCGGCCTATGATCATGCCTTCCTGGACGGGTATGATCCTCCTCCTGCCCCACATGTCCTC
>CAZVRS010000196.1:0-1700 GCA_964630115.1 uncultured Candidatus Bathyarchaeia archaeon
GAGGTGTTCTCCAAGCACGGCCCCCTGGACGTGGCCTACGCCATCGTGGAATACGTCCTGCTTAAGGTCGGGCCGGAGTTGGCCGATATAGCACGCAGGCACGGGGCCAACAGGCTCAAGGTGGAGAACAAGATGGATCCTCAGAGGGTCTTCACGTGCCCCCTGACGCTCCACAGGGAGCTCGACGTGGTGGCCGTATGTATAAGGCCCGATGAGCTGGCCGATTTCACGCCCGATTGGGCCAGGCCGGGGTCCTTCAGGCACTGGGAGGGCTGGGACCGCTACGAGCCGGGGGAGGCAGACGAGCTGGCCCTGAAGGCCCTCGAGGTCGTCGGGCCATACCCGAGGCCCTACAGGCCCAGGAGGCGCAAGACAAAGCGTGTGGAAGAAATGATAATGAGGTTCCTGAGGGAGGATAGCCCATGAAGCCCTCGGCCGGGGTCTGGGGCCAGCCTCATGGCCACGCTCAAACGGGCTGGCGGGCGTGAGAACGTGAGGGCCTTGGAGAAAGCCTCGCTGGCTCTTGACCGGTTGGCTGGCAAGTGGTGGTTTTACGCCTTCTTGTTCTTCTTGGGCTTCGGCCTCCTCCCGCCCTACGCCTCAAGAGGCTACTCCTGGGAGGAGATGGGGGACGTGGTATCCGAGGGCCTGAGCCACGCCGTCGTATACAGGCTCGTTGACCTCGTGTGGCCCTCCGTGCTCCTCCACGTCTTGGCCCTAGCGGTCATAGCCGCCGTGGCCCTCTGGGGCGAGAAGGCCTCCAGGGCTTTCGATATCTGGGCCTTCGCCACCTACCTGGCCATAGCCGTCGGCCAGGGGACGGGCATATCGGACCGCTACGGCCTGGTGATCCTGACGGGCAACGTGGCCCTCGGCTTCCTCGTGGCCTTCTCGTGGGGCCTGGAGTGCCTGGAAGGCCGCAACAAGTTCGGGAAGGAATACCTCAGGCCCCGGAGGCTCTGGCTGGCCCCCCTGGCGGCCTGGGCCTACTGGTCGCCTGTCGAGCCCTTCAGGCTGGATCCATGCTACCTGATCGTGGGCTACTTCGGCGTGGCCTACTGCCTCACGACGCCCGTCGTGCTGGCCCTCATGGCCCTTTACTACCCGGGCGTGAACAAGACGGCCATGAGGCTCACGGCCTTCCTCGGCCTGATCTTCGGCGTGCTGAACGTGTCCCGGCCGCTCATGGCAGGCCCGACCCCTACGGCCATCTGGGAGGGCACCATACTGCACCTGCCGCTCCTAATAACAAGCGCTTACGCCCTCGGGATCACCATCGGGGCGTCTCGCAAAAGAGGATAGGCCCTCGGGCTCGTTCTTCACGCACGCAGCCCGGGCTGGCGTGCCAATAGGGCGTGTGGGGGAGCACTATTCCCGGTATAAGTCTATCCGACCGGCAGATGTATGCACATCTTTGCATGTATATGGCCGATAACGCAGGGAAGGGTGCGGCATAAAGCACTATCAGTTATCTTTTCGTGCAATGGCCAATAATTAACCTTATATGAGAGTTAGGCACGCCTAACTCTGGAGTTAGGAGGGCCTAAGAGTGGCCGGAGTGGTCAGGTTGAGCGAACTGAAGCCGGGCCAGAAAGGCATCGTAGTGCGTGTCGAGGGGCCTAGCGAGATCAGGAGGCGCCTCCTAGACATGGGCCTCGTGAGGGGCACCGAGGTGCGTGCGATCCGTGAGGCCCCCCTGG
>CAZVRS010000197.1:0-1659 GCA_964630115.1 uncultured Candidatus Bathyarchaeia archaeon
TTGCATCAGAAGATTATACACTTCAAATATACGGAAATGCAAACGAGGATGACACCATAGATGTGCGAGATGTGACATACATAAAGTTGGTGATATTCGAAAAGAAGCCTGAGACTGATTTATGCGATGCGAACTACGATGGGAGAGTAAGCATGTTAGATGTCGTCCAGACGAAGTTGATCATCGTGGGGAAGGAGGGAGAGCTTACGGTTGTAGATCGCACAAATAGAATAGTGACGATACACAAACCGGTAGACCGGATAGTTAGCGTCTTTCCTGGGGCTACCAGACTGATACTCGGTCTTGGCGCTGCGGATAAACTTGTTGGGTTAGGCACTTGGGATCATGAATATGTCGTAAATGATTATCAAAGGGTTGGGCTGCACGCACCTAATTGGGAAAAAGTGGTTGGCGATCTAAGGGAACTTCCTGAGGTGGGAAGTGGCTATACACCAGATGTGGAGCTAATTCTATCTTTAAAGCCTGACATTGTTCTCACTTACGAATACAGACCCGAGTATAAGGCGTTGCAAGATGCAGGGATCCCTGTCATAGGTGTTCCCACTAGCACTGAATCAATCAAGGAGGGATTTTATGGATTAAAATTCCTAGGGTATGTGTTAGACAAAGAAGAGAGGGCTGAAGAGATTATCGGATATTTTGATGAAATAGTTAGCGATGTTACAGAAATTACTGAGACAATACCTGAGGAGGAGAAACCAAGGGTTTATTTCTTCTGGGGTTCACACCTCACAAAGGCTTCTATTCGTTATGACACCATTGAGTTAGCAGGAGGTATTTTGGTTTCAAAAGATTGCGCTCCACCCACTTTTGGGGGATCAGTAACCGATATCGAAAAGGAGCAGATTATTGATTGGAATCCGGATATAATTCTTGTCAGTACGAATATAGGAAGGCTAGACCCAAAAGTGGAAGATATACTCTCGGACCCTGACCTGCAGACAGTAACCGCTGTAAAGGAAAAGAAAGTTTACTACACACTCGGTGCATACTATCTAGTCGGTATTGATCCTCCGAGGCTGATAACGGAACTCATAATCCAAGCTAAGCTCTTCCATCCAGACAAATTCGAGAATTTGGATCTAGAAAAAGAGGCTAACGAACTATTTGAGAGATTTTATGGTGTTGATGGCCTATGGACTGAGTTCATCGAGCTATACAAGGAGAAGTATGGTTTTGATCCCTGGTCAAATCTGGGAAGTGTGAAATAGAAAATTAGGAGGTGGTAAAGAAAAAAAATGGAAACAAAAAACAAAATAGTAGCATTGTTGGGAATAGCAATCGTGCTGTGCTTGGTGGCTATACCAGTAATAGCGATTGCCGCTGAGCAGAATCAAGAGATGCGAAAGGAGAGTGCATTTGATGTCAAAGCACCAGACGATTTCGTCTTAGGCATTTACGGAAACGCAAACGAAGACGATACCATAGATATGAGGGATGTGACATACATAAAGTTAGTGATATTTGGTAAGAAGCCTGAAACGAAGTTCTGTGATGCGAACTACGATGGGAGAGTCAGCATGTTAGATGTCGTTCAGACAAAGTTAATAATTGTGGGGAAGGAGGGGGAGATTACTTTCATAGATTCTTACAATAAAACTGTGACAGTTAAAAAGCCAATAAATAGAATCGTTGTGA
>CAZVRS010000198.1:0-1644 GCA_964630115.1 uncultured Candidatus Bathyarchaeia archaeon
CCTCCGCTTGAGGCCTGAGGGGGAGGGCGATATAAAGCTAACCCTTCCGGCCGATGGCTTTTCCCACGGCTTCCTCCAGGGCTGATAAGAAGTCTCCTATGCTGTCGGCCGGGAGCCTGGCCCCTGCTGCTACGTCGTGGCCCCCGCCCAGGCCGGAGAACCTGGATGCTACTTCCCTCATCACGGCCCCGAGGTCGATATCTGGCCCCTCAGGCGGGACACGGGCCGATGCCTTGGCGTTTCGGCCGTCCTCCTCCAGGGCGTAAACGACCAGTATCTTGCCCGAGCCCACCATGCTCGAGGACAGTATGGATGCCACGGCGGCCACCATCCTGTCCCCCATCCAGGAGCCCCCGTGGACCACGGTGAGGACCTCCCGCTCCTCCATGACGCCGGGCTCCTCCTGGACCTTGGAAAGGCACTCGGCCAGCCGGGACCGGTATTCATCTAGGACCGACATGGCTTCCTCGAGGCCCCCCGACCTATCGCCCATGCATACGGCCATGCCCAGGTCGGGCCTCTCCATCCTGGCGCAGGCGTTCAGCAGGGAGGCGAACTCACGGGCATCCCTGAGGGGCGTCCAGGGCTCCTCCCTCACGAGCGTGTAGACGGCCCCCACGAGCTTCTGGACCAGATCGGGAGGCTGTCCTCTTGAGGCCAGGAACTCCGCCAGGGCGTCTAGGAGCTTCCTCTTCTCCTCGTCAGATAGGTCGCTGACCGTCCTCCACCTGTCGTCCTCCTTAACCCTTATGCCAGCC
Organism: uncultured Candidatus Bathyarchaeia archaeon; assembly: GCA_964630115.1. Classification (GTDB taxonomy): domain Archaea; phylum Thermoproteota; class Bathyarchaeia; order EX4484-135; family EX4484-135; genus EX4484-135. Next base: position 759 of record CAZVRS010000198.1, read on the forward strand.
CTGGAGAGGATGGCGATGGCGTTGTCCTCTTGGTAGCTCACGCCGGGTATGTAAGGGCTGCTTGTGTAGGCCATGGCCTTGTGTATGGGCCTGGTCTCACGGCCGTAAAAGACCAAGTCCTCTGAGACGGACAGGAGGCCCAGCTCGACGGCGTCTTTCACGGCCACCTCGTTCAGGCCCCCCAGGGCCCGGCCCTCCCGCCTGTCCTGCATGTCGCCCAGGGCTCCTATGACGGCCAGGGGGGCCAACTCCCTCATCTCCGGCCCCAGGTCCCGGACCACCAGGTAGGCCACGCCTGCCCCGCTGACCTCCATGGACCCGTCCAGGCCGTGGTTGTGCGGGTTGACCTCGATCCAGCCCGGCGGTGGGCTGCCCGTGGGCGGGTGGTGGTCGAGCACCAGGACCTCTTTGGTCCCGAGCTTCCTGGCCAAGAGTTCCATGTAGGAGCTGCCTATGTCCGTGAAGACCATGGGCCCCCCGGGCTCAGAGGCCAGCTCTTCAACGACCGATTCGTCCAGCCAGGGGACTATCCTGGCCTTGAAGGGCACTTCGAGCTTGCAGAAGCACGAGGCCATTATGCTGGCCGCCGTTATGCCATCTGCATCCACGTGGGATATTATCGTTACCGGGTCCCCTGCCCTGGCCCATCGCCTTATGACCTCTGAGGCCCTCCTGGCCGTCTTTAAGAAGCCCTCCCGGCCGAAGACATCTAGGCTGAGGGCCATCCGGGCCACCTAGCCTATGGAAGCGGCCTTCGGCTCATACTTCCAATCGGGCGGGAGGATGCCCTTGCGCTTGTAGTATTTGGCGAGCCTGTGTATCTTGGCCTCGACGAGCTGGAGGGCCCTCTTGTTGTGGTAGTCCTTCCGGTGCTTCTCCAGGTGGG
>CAZVRS010000199.1:0-1631 GCA_964630115.1 uncultured Candidatus Bathyarchaeia archaeon
CGATATAACCGAGGGCAAGAGGACCCTCATGGTCATCTACACGCTCAGGAAGGCCGATAAGGCCGATAGGGAGAGGTTGCTCAAGATATTGGATATGCACACCAGGGACCTGGAACTCATCAAGGAAGCCGTGGGTATAATGGAGCGCTACGGCGCCATAGATTACGCCCGTGGCGTGGCCAGGAGGCTGGTGGAAGAAGCCTGGTCAGAAGTGGATGGCTGGCTAAGGCCATCTGAGGCCAAGGAGGTCCTCAGGGAGCTGGCCAGGTTCCTGATCAAGAGGGAGTTCTAAACCTCGCTTCAGCTCCCGAATTAGAAAAAAGGTATGGGGGGTCAGTAGAGGTTTATCTGCCTCCCCCTCCTCCTGACCACGGCTAACACGACGGCTGCCCCCACGACGACGAGGGCTATCACGATGAGCATTTCCTTCGTTATGAAGGCGACCACGGGCGCTGGGCCTGGCGCAGCTCCACCGGGCACCTCTGGGCTGAGCTGTCCCCCGCTCGGGGCCTCAACGGCATAGACGGGCTCTTGTTCGGCCGTCTCGGGCACGTCCAAGCCGCTGCTCGGGTCGTGCTCTAGGCTGCAGGAGCCGAAGTAACCATAGAGGATCAGGAGGTGCAGGGTCCTCCCGGCCTCCAGGTAGGCAGCCCTCACGGGCCTTAACTCGGTCCCGTTCGGGCAGGACACTATGCTGGCGTTCACGAACCTGAACCAGCCCGCCAAGGTGGTGTTTTCCTCGACGAACTGCAGCTTAACGAAGCCCTTCAGCTTGGCCACGGTCCTCAGCATTTTCTCGCACTTCCCGCTCAGGTCCTTCCTGATGTCGATCAGCTGCTTGCCCACCTTGACGTGCGTTGCCTTGCCCGCCTTCTTGATGTGCTCACCTTCCTCTTGGCAGAGCTGGCCCAGTTGGTCGAGGAAGCTGCTGGCGCTGGACGTGAAATCAGCCATGAAGGCCTCCAGCTCGCCCAAGAGGCCTCCTATGCGTTCCTCAAGGGCGCCCGCATCTTCCTCCTCCATCAGCTCCGCTAGGGTTGCGTTCATGGAGGCCAGCTCGGAGGCCGAGGAAGCCACTAACTCCCGGGCCTGCCCGAAGATGGCCCTTATCCCAGGGCGGGCCGTGCCGAGGGAAGCCAGGGCCTCTTCCTCGAGCTGGCCTATGGCTTCTGCTATATCCCTCAGCTCGTCCACGAGCTTGGTCAGTAGGGCCATGCCTTCCTCAAGCTTGGACTTGGCGGCCTCGACCCCCTCGCCCAACTCGGATAGGGCCTCCCAGAGGAGCTCCTCCAGCTCGGAGCGTACCTCCCTCACGGCTTCAGATGCGTCCTCCACCAGGTCCCTGAGCTCCAGGAGGAGGTCCCTGGCCTCGCCCGAGCTGCCCAGGTCCTCGAGGTCCGGGAGGTCGGTGGTGTTGACGCACATCAGCTTGACCCAGAGGGCCAGCCCGGCCCTGCTCGGGTCGGGCTCAGGTAGGTTAAGGGACGAGAAGAGTTCCCTTATGACATCGATGTTCCACTCCCACTTCAGGACCACCACGTCCTGCTTTAGCTCCGCCCTGACGAGCGTGTAGTTCAGGCCATCGGCCGTCTCCTGGACGGGGACGAAATACATCCTGCACCTTATCATCA
>CAZVRS010000200.1:0-1598 GCA_964630115.1 uncultured Candidatus Bathyarchaeia archaeon
GGGTAGTTGAAGCAGTTGCCCTCGCTCCTGTAGCCCGTCCCGGGGTAAATGCCCCAGGTGTGCAGCGATATGTAGATCACGTCCTCGCAGCCCTGGAATATCTCCTGGGTCCCGTTGCCGTGGTGCGTGTCTATGTCCACTATTATCGTCTTCTTGCCGAGCTTCTTGACGGCTATGGCTATGTTGTTGAAGTAGCAGAAGCCCAGCGTCGGGGCACCGAGGGCCAGGCCTCTGCGGCCGGCGTGGTGGCCCGGGGGCCTCATGAGGGAGAAGGCATTTTCCCTTGCGGCCACTATGGCCCCGCCAGCGGAGAGCCTGGCGTAATCGTATATGCCCTCGTAGGCCGGCGTATCCGGGTCGTGGAAGGCCCCCTTCTTTATCATCTCCACGTAATCCGGCTCGTGGACGAGCAGGAGGTCGGCCTCACTCGCTGGCTCGGCCCCTACGAACTCGTAGCGGTCCCTCAGGTATTCGTAGGCCAGCCTCACCCTGGTCGGGTTCTCGGGGTGGTAGGGGGAGCCATACTCCAGGCACTTCTCCGAGAACACTATCCTCACGGCTGCCACCCGGATACGGCTACCCGGGCGTGCGGTATTAAGTGGCTTGGCCGAGGCCGTTCGCCCCAACCGATAAATAGCCCGTCGGGCCCCGCCCCCTGGAGGGCCGGTGAGCAAGATGGCCCAAGAGGGAAAGAAGGCCATACTCATCAAGAACGGCGTGGTGTTCGACCCACTCAACGGCGTAGATGGCGAACGCATGGACATAGCGGTCCTGAACGGCCGTATCGTGGAGGACGTGCCGGAGAAGGAGGCCTACGTCATAGATGCGTCTGGCATGATCGTCATGCCGGGCGGAGTCGACATACACGCCCACATAGCTGGCTCGGAGGTGAACGCCGGCCGCCTCCTCAGGCCCGAGGACCACTTCAAGGACGTCGAGCCCAGGACGGCCACCACCCGTTCTGGCGTGGGTCACTCCGTCCCGAGCACCTGGACGACCGGATACCGCTACGCCCGCATGGGTTGGACGTGGGTCAGCAACCCCTCCATGCCGCCCCTGGAGGCCAGGCACACGCACGAGGAGCTCGACGACACGCCCATAATCGATAAGGCCACCTACCCGCTGCTGGGCGACTGTTGGTTCGTGATGGAGTTCTTGGCGGCCGGCATGATAGAGGAGTGTGCTGCCTACGTGGCCTGGATGCTCTGGGCCACGAAGGGCTACGCCATAAAGCTCGTCAACCCGGGCGGGCTCGAGTGCTGGGGCTTCGGGGGCAACGTGAAGAGCATAGATGACGTGGTGCCCTACTTCAACATAACGCCCAGGGAGATAATAAGGGGCCTGGCCAAGGTCAACCACATCCTCGACCTGCCGCACACCATACACATCCACACGAACAGGCTCGGCCAACCGGGCAACTGGGAGATAACGGTCCGCACCATGGACTGCGTCAGGGACATACCGGGCACGAGCAGCACGGGCAAGCGCTCCATCCACGTAACGCACGTCCAGTTCAGCGCCTTCGGTGGCGACGACTGGGCCAGCATGTGCTCCATGGCGGCCCCCATAGCCCGCTACGTGAACATGCACGACCACGT
>CAZVRS010000201.1:0-1596 GCA_964630115.1 uncultured Candidatus Bathyarchaeia archaeon
TCATACTTCGGGTTCACAGCATATACTTCGCCCTCAAACCGCAGAAGATTTCGCAGTAGCGTGTTGCCAACCTTACCCTCCTTGGGCGTCGCTCCAACGACCGCAACCGTCCTCGGATTGAAAAGTCGCTCAAGCTCACGCATCTTCAATCTAAATGCTCCGCCACCTGCTTAATGCTTTCGCTGTTTAAAGCTATAATTTAGACCACACGCTGCCACTCCCACTACCACTATTCCTCAAGCGAGAATGCTGCGAATGCTTCCGACTGCTGTTCCTTCGCTTTCGCTTCTTTCTCTGTCACATTGAAATAGACGGCATCGTAAGCAAGAACCTCACCCAGGCTCGGCTCAATTAAATATGCTTTGAACGCATATCTTCCGCTTGGAACGAAAGGACTTTCAGGTATTGCGAACCTCAAAACAACCTTCTTATGAAATTTCGCAGGCATCACAAATGAACCCGTCTCTATTAGCGTGTCTGGCTTCTCATCCAAGTCCTCCAATTCAAGTTTAAATTTCATCACTTGCGGATTTTCTTGCGCCCTGTTCACTTCTATCATTAAATTTATCACTTCTCCTGTTGAGTAGTTCGCTTTGTCTGTCATCAGAGAAATGTAAAGTCCTCTTGACTGCTCTGTTCCGATTGAAACTGAAGGCTCTGGGTCTGTATATTTGCGGACGAAAATATTCTCCAGTTTGTCCCAATAAACTGTATTGGATGCAGTTGTTAAGTCCCACGCATCTTGCCATTGTCTTAATCCTAAAGCTGTTATATCTGTTTTATCAACAACACTCTCGTTAACTGTTATAACATACTTTTTCCAAGTTGTTCCGTCATTGCCTGTTTGTGTCGCTATATAATCATCGTATGGACATGAGATTTCAGATGGACATCCCTCATCATTGTTCCATGACCTCCATACCATTATATCTCTTTGTAGTCCTGTGGAAGAATATAACACGACATAAATACCGAATGCGTATCTTGAAGAAGTTGTATAAGAATATTTCGTCCAAACAGTGAAGTTACCATATGGAATAACAAATCTTTTGTCTCCTTCTGTGTAAAGTTCCATTACAGTTCCTCTGTCTCCATGTGTGCTTTGGTGGAGTTGAAGATATCCTTTGTAGGATTTTTCTCCATCAAAATAATTTGAAGAATCTATACATTTCGTAGTAGTAAGTGTAGCGTGTTGCGTATATCCCCACGATACATTATTCCATTTATTATCTGCCCATCCCGAATATCCATATCTCCAATTCCAATCTGTTATATTATTTCCGCATGTTCCCGCTTCATCGATTTCAAAATTTGTGTTGAAGTCGTCAAAAACATCCGCAGGATTGCTCTCGCTTTCTACGGGAGTTGTATTTCCGTAATACATGTAAACCGTTGCTGTGCTTGAAGCAGGAATTTCAGGCACTTTTATCCAAACCTTAGCCCATTCTCTATTCCTTTTGCTTTCTATCCAGTAGGGAATTTTGATTTCTGGATTTATTACAGGTTCCTCATCTTCCACTGTTACGGTTGGTTCTGGGTCTGTGTATTTGCGTATAAGAGCCCAATCAAATTTTGCATAAATTCCATACGGTGATA
>CAZVRS010000202.1:0-1591 GCA_964630115.1 uncultured Candidatus Bathyarchaeia archaeon
TGGACTTCATGTAGCCTTCAGCAGGCCCTTGGAGGAGATGTAGGCCACGGCCAAGAAGCCCGCTACGAAGAGCGAGAAGCCTATCACGGTCGGGAGTGGCCAGGTTAGCTCCAGCTTCTCCAGGGCATATATGATGTAGGTCGGGCCTGCGAAGCCCAGGAGGCAGGAAGCCAGGAAGGCCAAGGCCCACTTGTATTTCGACAGCCCCTTGAGGCCCTCCACCAGCCTCGACAACCCTGGCACCTCGGGTGGCGGGCCCTCATGCCTTATATGATTTAGCCCTCGCCCGGCAGGGCCTTCCTGGCGAACGTGATATAGCCCGTGTGTGCCCTCATCAGCCATTCAGGCCGGGTTTTGCCGGGCTCGGCCCTTACGTGCCTGAGGAGGCATTCTATGACCTCTATGGCCACGAAGCCGTGCTCCCTGAGGGCCCTCACGGTCTTAACGACCTGATCTATGGTGGGGCTGAAGGAGGCGAAGGAGCCGCTGGGCCTGAGGGCCTCGTGGGCGTGTGGGACGGCTTCCCAGGGGGAAGCTATGTCGAGGACGACCGCATCAACGTCCCGCTCCTCTATGCCCTCCGTTATGTCGGCCAGCTTGAAGTCCACGGTGCCCGATAGGCCGAGCCTCTCTATGTTCTTCTTGGCGACCTTTAAGAACTCGGGCCTGACCTCGTAGGTATAGACGTGCCCGTCCGGCCTCACGTGGTAGGCCAGGAAGGCCGTCAGGGCGCCCGTCCCCGTCCCGCCCTCGACCACACGCCAGCCCGGCCCTATGCCCGTGAATGCGAGTATGAGGCCCATGTCCTTCGGGTATATTATCTGGGTGGCCTTCCTCATCTTCAGCACGTAATCCCTTATGGTGGGCCTGAGGGCCGTGAACTCCTGGCCCGTGGAACTCCTGACCTTGGAGCCGTAGGGCAGGCCTATCACATCGTCGAGCCTAACGACGCCCTTGTGGGTGTGGAGCTCCCGGCCTGGCAGGGCCCTGACGAGCCAGGAACGCCTCAGGTCTAAGTAGAGGAGGACGTCATCGCCCTCCCTTATCACGTCCGACAAGGCCTCTGGCACCCCCCAGATTACCATGAGGGCCCTTATAGGCCTGGCACCTCAGGCCGGGGGCTTCAGCTCCAACCTCATCAGGTCCTCGGCCACCAGGACGTCCTTGAACTTGGCCCTGGCTTGTTCGGCCAGCAGGCTCGGGTCCCTATACCTGGCGCTTATGTGTGTCAAGACGAGCTTCTTGGCCCCGGCCCTCAGGGCCACTTCGGCTGCCACGCTGGGCGTTGAGTGGAGCCTCTCCCTGGCCTTATCGGCCCTGCTGTCGTCGAAGGTGCACTCGTGGATGAGCAAGTCGGCCCCCCTTGCCAGCTCGATAAGGGCCTCCGAATAAGCCGTATCGCCTGAGTAGACGACCTTTAGGCCCCTCCTCGGAGGCCCCAGGACTTCCTCGGGCCTCACGATCCTCCCTCCCGGCGTCCTAACGGGCCTCCCCATCTGGAGCTCTTTCCACAACGGCCCCTCAGGGACCCCTAGCGCCCTGGCCTTCTCCGGGTGGAAGCGGCCGGGCCTGGTCTTGCCCTCGAGGGCGT
>CAZVRS010000203.1:0-1586 GCA_964630115.1 uncultured Candidatus Bathyarchaeia archaeon
GGAAGCCCAGGCGATCATATCGGAGCTCAGAAGGGCCCTGGGCCCGAGGAAGCCGTCCAGGAGGCCGAAGAAGCACTTGATGGCGCCTCCTCCGGCCGAGGGCATGGAGATTCTCGTGGGAGCCGGGATGGAAAAGCTATACGAGCTGAAGGCCCTCACGGAGCAGGCCCTCAAGAAGGGCGATACGGCCGAATACGCCAGGCTCATGAGGCTCTTCCTCCAGCTCCTCAGGGCCAACTGCTCCCTCCTGCTGGCGGCCTGGAGGATGGGAACGGGGGCCGGGGCCGACCTGGCCAAGATGATGGCCGAGGTGAAGAAGCACACGAGGCAGGAGGGCCGGGGCTGAAGGAGGAGCTGAAGAAGATAAAGCAGGACCCCGTCGCCTTTGCGAGGCTCCTGGGCTTTGAGCCCTACCGCTATCAGGAAGAGCTCCTCAGGGACGGGAGCAAGCGTATAGTGGCCTGCTGGGGCCGCCAGACCGGGAAGAGCACGGCAATCGCCCTCAAGGCCCTCCATTACGCCTTCTCCAGGCCCCGATCGACCGTCCTAATAGTAAGCCCGTCAGAGAGGCAGAGCAGGCTGCTCTTGGAGAAGATAAAGGCCTTCCTCAGGTCCGAGGTGGTGCTGTCGGGCCGTAAAATAGGCCTATACAGGAGCGTGGCGAGGGCCGACAGGACGGGCATAACGCTCACGAACGGCTCCAGGATAATTGCGCTCCCCTGCTCCCCCGAGCGCATAAGGGGCTTCACGGCCGATTTGGTGGTCATAGATGAGGCAGCCTTCGTGCCGGAAGAGGTCATAACGTCCGTGGTGATGCCCATGCTGGCCGCCACGGACGGGACGCTCATAATGGCCAGCACGCCCTGGAGGAAGGACCACATATTCTACCGTGCCCTCACCGACCGCTCGGGCCTCTGGAGCGTGCACCACGTCCCGAGCACGGCTTGCCCTCGGATAAGCAAGTCCTTCCTGGAGGAGCAGAAAAGGCTCATGTCGGAGGAGGAGTTCAGGCGTGAATACCTAGCCGAGTTCGTGGAAGAAGGGGCCTATTACTTCCCGACTGACCTGGTCATGAGGTGCGTGAAGCCCGAGCTTGAGCTGGCCCGTGAATTAGGCGAGCTGGCCTCCTTAGGACCGGGCGAATACTACGCTGGCCTCGACCTCGGCAAGCTGAGGGATTACTCGGCCCTGGCCGTGGTGGAGAAATCCGGCCGAAAGCTAACGCTCAGGTTCCTGAAGGTCTTCGAGCTTAACACGCCCTATCTGGGCCGGGGGAGCGTTTCTGAAGCCGTCCTAAGGGCCCACGAGCAGCTAGGCCTCGTTAGGCTGGCCATGGACCGCTCGGGCGTTGGAGAAGCAGTTTACGAGGTCCTGGTGGAGGAGCTGGGGCCCTCGGTGCTGCTGGGCGTGAAGTTCACGTCCGAGAGGAAGTCAGAGCTCCTCTCCGGCCTCAAGGCCCTCATGGAGGCCGGGAGGCTTGAGCTGCCCTACGACAGGCTCCTGATACGCCAGCTCGGGTGCATAAGGCAGGAGATGACGCCCTCAGGCAAGCTGAAGCTGGCCCACGAGCCCGGGGGGCACGATGA
>CAZVRS010000204.1:0-1580 GCA_964630115.1 uncultured Candidatus Bathyarchaeia archaeon
ATGAGGCTTTTATTGACCGGCCTGCCTACCGTGCCGAGGGTCAGGAGTTGCCCATAGCTTACGTCCTGATAAGGACGGACATAGGGGCCGAGAGGAAGGTCCTGGACGAGCTGAGGAAGCTGGAGGGCGTCGAGGAGGCGTTCTTGATCTTCGGGCCGTGGGACATAATAGTCAAGCTGAACGTCCCGGACAGGACGGAGCTGAACAGGCTGGTCATATGGAAGATAAGGCGCATGGAGCACATAACGCAGACCCAGACCTTGAGCGTCATAGAGGAGGAGTAGAAGGGGCCAGGGGCGTGCTGGCCCACCTGGGCATAGACGATACCGACTCGCCCCGGGGAGGCTGCACGACCTACGTGGCAGCAGTCCTGGTCGAGGAACTCCACGAGCTAGGGGCCCGTTTTGTGGATTACCCGAACCTCGTCAGGCTGAACCCGAACGCACCCTGGAAGACGAGAGGGAACGGTGCCATCTGCCTCAGGTTTGAGTTAGAGGCCGACCTCCTCGACGAGGCCTTCTCAAGGGCCCTGGAGGCCGTCAAGGCCCTATCTGACCTGGGGGACGAGAACACGCACCCCGGCCTCGTCATGCTAGAAGGCCCGGTCCCCCTGGCCCTGAAGCTCTTCGCCAAGAAGGCCATAAGGGGCCTGGCGGGGCTGGACGAGGCCCTCAAGCTCTGCGCCCGGTATGGCCTGAGGACCTACGGCTTCAAGTCGGGCAGGGGCATCATAGGGGCCCTGGCAGCCGTGGGCGAGACGCTGGTCGGCGACCACACCTACGAGCTCCTGGCCTACAGGACGCCCGAGAACAGGGGCAGGCCCAGGCGGGTCGACCCGGGGTCGGTCGTCAAGATGGACGAGGCCACGAGGCCCTTCACGTTCAACAACTACGACCCCGAGACGGGCCGAATCCTCATAACGCCCAGGGGCCCCGACCCGGTCCTGCTGGGCATAAGGGGCGAGGGGGCCGACGTGGTCCTTAGGGCCTTCAGGATGCTGGCCATAGGGGAGCAGGTGGAACGCTGGGCCATATTCAGGACCAACCAGGGCACGGACGCCCACCTCGTCCGAAGGCTCGTCAGAGAGCTGAGGCCCCACCTGCCGGCCGTGCTGAGGGGCCGGGTGGCCAGCCAGCCAAAGGTCATACCGGGGGGCCACGTGGTATTCGCCCTATCGGATGGCTCAGGCACGGTCGATTGTGCCGTCTACGAGCCCTCGGGCCGCCTCAGGCAAGTGGCCAAGGCCCTATGGCCGGGCGATTTGATCGAAGTAGCCGGGGGCGTCAGGGAAGGCCCAGGAGGCCGCCTGACCCTGAACGTCGAGAAGCTGGTGGTCATCGAGCTGGCCGAGAAGCTGCTGCCCGAGAACCCGAGGTGCCCCAGGTGCGGCAAGCGCATGAAGTCCATGGGGGCCGGGAAGGGCTTCAGGTGCCCGAGGTGCGGCCACAGGGACCCCAAGGCCCAGAAGGTGCTCGTGAAGGCCCCGAGGGACGTAAGGCCGGGCCTCTACCTGCCCCCGCCCAGGTCCCAGAGGCACCTGACCAAGCCCCTCAGGCGATACGGCCTGGAGAAATACGGCC
>CAZVRS010000205.1:0-1537 GCA_964630115.1 uncultured Candidatus Bathyarchaeia archaeon
GCAGAGTTGGGGGAGTATTATTCGCTCTCCGAGGGTAATAGAGGCCCTCTGTCACGTCATTAAGAGGGCTCGTGAACTTAATAGCGAGGAATACTTCCCTGTCAGATTAAGAGAGATAGGGATCTCGGGTAGCTCATTGAGAACGGATAACGTGAGAGACGTAGATGTCGTTGCAGTATATGTTTATAGAGCTAATATCTTGCCTGAGTGGAGGCTGTTTAAGCGGCTACTGAGCTTGGGATTGCGTGACTTGTGGTATTTACTTGATGAATTAGAGGGTAGGAGATCCGTAGAAACCCTAATCAGATACAGGCGGGAGGAGTTAATCAGGCTCGGTCTTAAGCCCAAATGGATAGAGAGCTGGCTGAGGTGGGTACGTGTTAGTGATATCAAATGGGGGATAGATAGGGGGCTACCCATAGTTTACTTTGATGAGAATATCCTGATTAGCCGCTATTTGAAGCAGGGGTGGAGGCGCCCGCGTTTAGAAATACATACAGCGTACTATGATGAGGAGAAGGATGAGCTGATTTATCAGTACGGCGAAGTACCATTCGTAACTATCTGGCGAGCCGGTGTTGGTATTGTTAAGCCATCGTTGGCGACCGTTCGTAGGTTCTTAGAGGATGAAGCCCAGAAGTTAAGGGAACAGGCTGAGGCCATAATCGAGGGTCGACGAGACGACTTAACGGAATCCTACCGGGAAGCTCTATGGGCTTACGAAAACGTTGAAGCTCACGACCCAGACATAAGGAGGATAGTTGAGGTGATCAAAGAACTCATGAAGATTCTGATAGACGAGCTTAGGATCTTATTAGAGGAGACTCCTAGAGCCGATTCTTTGCCAAGCTATAACACACGTCTGCGCACAAAAATGAAAGAAATACATTTAGCAGGTAGTATCCTATTGTACATAATGAGGAATGAGCCTAAGATATTGATGACGATTAACGCTAGCAAGGCGGAACGCGATCCATTTGACACAATGCTAAAATTAGTTTGTCGGTCATCAATACGCCGTGAAGGCTTCCATAAGAAGGATATCAAGTTACTCTTTGAGAGAGCAAGAGAGCTTATGAGGAAAAATGCCACTAAATTACCGTTATCTAAATCTAGGCCCATTATGATTTAAGTAGAAGAGAGATCGCTTGCTCTCCTCAAACCGTTACTTGGGCCGAGCTCGAGGAGAGGCTCCAAGATTCACTCCTCTGCGGGTCAAAGCCTCAAGAAGATGATGAAGCAAGCGAAATAACGAGGGATTGGATGTGAGGAGGAGCAAGGCCATAAGGCTTGATCCAAAGACAGAGGCTATGCTCGTGGCATTGCTGGCCAAGGACCCGGAGAAGGCCAAACAGATCATCTATGAGTGCTGGTATAGGAGGCGGATGTCAGATGAAGGCCCGCATAGATGCTAGGCTTAATGACCGATGTGAGGACGGCCGTGAGATAATCGTCTATCCTAGGAGGTTCATCAAGCCTAAAGCCATGGTATATGATGCTGAGACGGGCAAGGTGATCTATAAAGCCGAACCGGATA
>CAZVRS010000206.1:0-1532 GCA_964630115.1 uncultured Candidatus Bathyarchaeia archaeon
GGCGTGCAGCCAACGAAGTAAAGCCACTCGAAGCCCTCAGAGGCATGCTTCAGCTTGAAATCCAGGCCCTCCGACCACTCGAGCCTCTTTGAGCGACCACGGCCCCATGGATTGCCGTGCGTGTAAGCGCTCTCCAGAGCCTCTATCAGCGTCCTCTCTATGCGCCCTTCCTCGACCAACACGCTCCTCAGGCCTATTATGGCCTCGAAGGGCTTCAGCTGCTTCGGGCACCTCAGCTCGCAGGTCCCGCAGGTCGTGCAGGCCCACAGGGCCTCTACGGGCTCCAGGGGGAGCTCGTAGAACAGGCCCACCTGCCTCACTATCCTCCTGACGTTCAAGGGCACCTTTATGGAGACGGGGCAACCCCCCGTGCAGAGGCCGCACTGTATGCACTCCCTCAGCCTGAGGGACTCGGCCAGCTCGAGGGCCTGTTGGGCCATCTGGGCCACCGGGGCCCACGGAAGGGAGGAATAGATAAGGCTTACCGAGCGACCCGGGCTCTTATCCTCGGCAGCCTCTTCTCCCTGAACTTGGCTATGCCGAGGGGCGTCACCCTATACTCCCTTGCTCCCGCCTTCTCCACCCATCCCTCACGCCTTAGCTCGCTGATCCTGGTGGAAGTTATCTTGGCGTTCTTCTCGAGCAAGCCCCTCAGCTCGGCACTTGACAGGGTTTCCTTCGGGAAAATGCCGAGCCTGTAGCCCACGTAGGCCCCCACGAGGGAGAGCATTATGATGTCCTTGTCGGACAGCTTCCTCTTGTCGGCTAGTATGACCAGGCGGTCCTCGGAGAAGGAAACGAGGCCCTCGAGTTCTTCCACCAACTCCGAGATGTCAAAGGTCAGCGTGGCCTTCCTGACGAGCTTGAACACGGGTATGAGTTCCCCGAAGAACTTGTTGACGGCCCTCCACACTTCTTTCACGGGCCCCCTATACGTGTGTTCTTGCGATCCATATTTTATGTGGACGATTATCTCGTCTGCGTCCAACCAACCACCACCCCAAGCCTGGCACCTGCTAAACGTGCTCACGCAGGGCCATCTCCACCATCCCCACGTGCTCTAAGGGCCTTACTCCATCCAGGATGGTGGGCCCCTTATAATCCTTCCCCAGGCCCGGAGATGAAGAAGGGCGCCACAATAAGCCTCCTGCTTCATAAATCTTATCACGAATTTCTACAATGATGAACGCTTGTTATTCAGACAAAACCCTCGGGCCTACAAGCTTTTATACTGCACCCTCCCGCCCTAAAACACGCCGGAGGGGCAGACGAGATGTCCGAGAGGAGGATCAATCCGTGGGAGGAGCATCTTAAGATCGTAAAGGAGGTCTCGGAAATCATGGGCCTTGAGCCAGCATTCTACGAGGTCGTCAGCAGGCCGAAGGCCATACTGCACGTCTCGCTGCCGGTGAGGATGGACGACGGGAGCGTCAGGGTCTTCGAGGCCTTCAGGATCCACCACAACGATGCCAGGGGGCCCTGCAAGGGCGGGATCAGGTATCACCCGCACGTGGACCTCGACACGGAGAAGG
>CAZVRS010000207.1:0-1518 GCA_964630115.1 uncultured Candidatus Bathyarchaeia archaeon
CGCCGAGGCTCGTGGGCAGGATGATAAGGAGGGCCCAGGAGGCCCGTAAGTCGGCGGACGCCAACTTGAGCACGGGCTTGTTCAACCTCGCATGCATAAGCGCCTACCAGTTCGTCCAACTCATGATAAAGGCCAGGATAATCGAGAGGACGGGCATAGAGCCCAGCGCCAAGGGCATAAGGGACCTCCTGAAGGCCCTGGCGGAAGTGCTCGGGAAGAAAGAGGAGTTCTCCAAGTTCCTTGAGGAGATCAGGGCCGACATAGAGTTCGTCGAGGAGCTCTACGGCCGATCGAAGAGGGACCCATCTTCCTGCACGAGGGAGGAAGCCGAGAAGTTCGTCATGATAGCCGATCGGATAGTGGGCTTCGTCGAAGACCTGGCCCAACCTGAAGAAGCTGGCCCAACCTGAGGCCTCAGGCCTTGGGCTTCCTCCACAAGCCATGTGCGGTTATATAACGCTCGAGGTCGGCCACGGATTTGAAGGCCCCTCCCTTCGCCATCATGTATAAGTGCCGGTAGACGCTCCTAGTTATGGCCCTCTTGTCCCTGAGATACCTGAGCCTCTTCCTTATGGCCCTTATCCGGATTATCCACAGCCTCTTCCTGGGCATCACGGCCCCCTTGGCACCGCTCCTCGAGCCTGGGCCACGCCTCCGGCCCTTCTTCTTCTGGGCCCTTATCCTGCGTGCCCTGGCCCTGCTGACGCCCTTCTCCGGCTTCACCCTTATGATGCCCTCGTGTATGAGGCGCCTTATCTCCTCCTTCGTTATGGCATCTGCCACCACGTCCAGGTATTCCGGGTCAATCCATATGCGTGATTCACCTACCCCGAGGACCTCGGCCGCCATCCTTCTCTTCGACCTCAGGTTCATGGCCTACGCCCGGGATGGGGGGAGCCTACCGTTTATAAGCATAGCCCTTGCGGACCCATATGCCAAGGTGGTGGCAGGTTGGGGGAGGGCATAGACATATTCGGCCTGATGGTGGAGGAAGAGGAGAAGCGCAAGAAGGCCCTCAGGGAAGAAGTGCTAAGCGCCCTCGGTGTCCCGGACTTCTTCAAGGGAGGTTCCATCTGGATAGACATGAGGAAGTGCTACGGCCGTGAGTGCGATATGTGTGTTAAGGCCTGCCCGACCAAGGCCATATTCTGGCGTGATGGGCAGTTGGTGATCCAAGAGGAGATATGCCTCTTCTGCACGGCTTGCGTGGCCAACTGCATGGTGGAAGGCTGCATAAGGGTCAGGAGGACTAGGCCCGATGGGACGGTCGAGGAGTTCAGCTCCCTGAGGGAAGTGGCTGCCCTCCTCAGGTCCATATCTGGCAGGAAGGCCCTGGAGGCCGTGGAGAAGATATTCCCGAGCCCGGGCGATTTCCTGAGCCGGTTCGGGCCCTCTAGGAGCTGACCGGATGCCCCGATACGCTTATTATGGCCCGCCTGACGCCCCTCTTAATGGGGCCGGTGGTCTAGCCTGGTAGGACGCCTCCCTTACGAGGAGGAGGTCCCCGGTTCAAATCCG
>CAZVRS010000208.1:0-1514 GCA_964630115.1 uncultured Candidatus Bathyarchaeia archaeon
CTGAGCAAGACCATGTTGAGCTTGAGGGGCCTGAGGCCAGCGTCCAGGGCGGCTTCTATCCCGTCGAGGACATCCGGCAGGCGATCACGGCCCGTTATGAACTTGAACTTCTCCGGGTCCAGCGTGTCCAAGCTCACGTTCACCCTCATCAGGCCTGCGTCGGCGAGCTCGTAGGCCAGGTCGGCGAGCCTCGAGCCGTTCGTGGTCATGGAGAGGTCCCTTATGCCCTCGACGGCCGATATGGAGGCTACCACGTCGGCTATGTCGGGCCTGACGGTGGGCTCCCCGCCCGTCAGCTTTACCTTGGTTATGCCCAGCTCCGAGGCCACCTTGACTATGCGCCCTATTTCCTCGGGGCTCATCTGCTCCTCACGGCCCGTCGGCCGGGCCCCCTCCATGTGGCAGTATATACAAGCGAAGTTACAGGCGTTCGTGACCGATATCCTGAGCCCGTCCACGGGCCTCCCGAACCTATCGACCAACATGGGCCTCAATATCGGACCTCCCGATGGGCCATGGGGGCCAGAAGAGCCTGACCTCGACCTCGGTGCCCTCTGGCAGGAACTCCGTGCCCTCCGGGACCTCTATGTAGCCGTCCGCATGAGATAGGCTCGTTATGGCCCCCGAGCCCTTGAGCACGGGCCTGGCCAGCAGGGAGCCATCGGGCCCTCTGGAGAGCGAGACGGGGACGAAGTTGTGGCGTCCCGTATCCGGTATTATCCTGGACATCAGCCTGGCCCTCAAGACGGGCCTCGTCATGCCCTTTAGGCCGGACATCCGGGCCAGGACGGGTTCCACGAAGACCGTGAAGGTTATCAGGGCCGAGGTCGGGTGGCCCGGGAGGCAGAAGATAGGCTTGCCCCTCGCCTTAGCCACTATGGTGGGCTTGCCCGGCTTCGCCCTTATGCCATCTACTATGACCTGGGCGCCGAGCCTCGAAAGGGCATCCCTGACCACGTCCGAGGAGCCGACGGAGGAAGCACCCGTCGCCACCACTAAATCGGCCTTTTCTAGGCCCTCGGCCATGAGGTCGGCCAATTCGACTGGGTCATCTCTTGCGGTTCCGAGGAAGAATGGCTCTCCCCCGGCCGCCCTGACGGCCAATTGAACGGTCAGCCAATTTATGTCGTATATCTTGCCTGGCCCGAGGGGTTCCCCGGGCATGATCAACTCTACGCCGGTGGATATCACGGCCACACGGGGCTTCCTGAAGACCCTCACGGTCCTAAGGCCCAGGGCCGACAGGACACCGAGCTTCTGCGGTGTGAGGAAATCGCCGGCCCTCAGGACCAGCTCGCCAGCCTTGACGTCGGCCCCGGCTTCCATCACGTTCTGGCCCGGGACGGCTGGCTCGAACACCAAGATGTCTTGCCCGTCGAGGACCGTGTCCTCCAGCCTCACGACTGCATCTGCTCCCTCGGGCAGCATGGAGCCCGTGGAAACCTCAACACACTCGCCCGGGCCGACCGAGACGGTTGCCGCTTGCCCCATCTCGACACGCCCGACCAGCTTTA
>CAZVRS010000209.1:0-1496 GCA_964630115.1 uncultured Candidatus Bathyarchaeia archaeon
GTCCTCGTCTCAGCACACTCAAGGCAGCTGGTCCGTGATTTCGGCTGGAAGGGCTACTGCGGCAACACGCCGGCAGCCTACCTGACGGGCCTCCTGTGCGGGCTCAGGGGGGCTGAGGCCGGCATAGAGAAGGCCATATTGGACATAGGGCTCCAGAGGCCCGTCAGGGGGGGCCGTGTCTTCGCAGTCGTCAAGGGCGTCATAGATGGCGGCGTGGAAGTGCCCTGCGACCCCAGCGTCCTCCCCAATGAAGATAGGATAAGGGGCGTCCACATAGCGGAGTATGCCAAGATGTTGGCCGAGAAGGACCCGGCTGCTTACGAGCGTTATTTCTCGCAATACCTGGCCAGGGGCCTCAGGCCGGAAGACCTGCCCCAGCACTTTGACGAGGTTAAGGCCAGGATACTTGAGGCCTTCGGGGGTGGTGAGGAATGAGCAAGTCCCTCGCCAAGGAGAGGCTTGAGGAGTGGAGGCCCAGGACTAGGGTGGGCAGGCTGGTCTACGAGGGCAGGATAACTAGCCTCGAGGAGCTCTTCGCCGAGGGATACAGGATAACCGAGCCCGAGATAGCAGATGCCCTCGTCCCCGACCTGCAGGAAGAGGTCGTCACCATAAACCTCGTCCAGAAGCAAACCGATGCTGGCGAGAAGACCAGGTTCAGGGCCGTAGTGGCCGTCGGGAATGAGGATGGCGTGGTCGGTCTCGGCTCCGGGAAGGCCAGGCACATAAGGGTCGCCATAGACAAGGCGTCTCTGGACGCCCGGAAGAACCTGATAATAGTCAGGAGGGGCTGCGGGAGCTGGGAGTGCGGGTGCGGTAGGCCTCACTCGCTCCCGTTCAGGGTCGAGGGCAAGTGCGGTGCCGTCAGAGTCGTGCTCCTCCCCGGGCCGAGGGGCTTAGGCCTGGTCGCTGGCGAGACGGCCAAGATAATACTCAGGCTGGCTGGCATAAAGGACTGCTGGACTAGGGCCTACGGGCCCACGAGGACGGTCCCGTCTTACGCATATGCGGTCTTCGACGCCCTGAAGAAGACGTATGAGATGGTCATACCGGAGGATTGGGCGTGATGGGTGAGAAGGGGAACAAGCTCCTTGCGGTCATAAGGATAAGGGGGACGGTGAACGTGCCCAAGCCAGCCAGGGACACCATGGCCCTCCTCGGCCTCCACAAGAACTGCCATGCGACCCTCATAGACGATAGGCCGTCCTACCTAGGCATGCTGAGGAAGGCCCAGGTCTGGCTCACGTGGGGCGAGATAGATTACGAAACGCTCGTCGAGCTCCTCAGGCGCAGGGGGCGCCTTAGGGGCAACAAGCCCATAACTGACGATTACGCCCGCAGGCTCGGCTTCAAGGACCTAGAGGACCTGGCCAAGGCCATTTACGAGCTTAAGGTCGACTTCAGGAAGCTCCCGGACGTGAAGCCCGTCTTCAGGCTCCATCCGCCGAGCGGGGGCTACAAGGGCAAGATAAAGCGCAGCTACAAGGAAGGGGGCG
>CAZVRS010000210.1:0-1493 GCA_964630115.1 uncultured Candidatus Bathyarchaeia archaeon
GGGCACTCGGAAATGCTCTCCATGTCCGGCGGTTCCCCGGTCTATTACTTCGAGGCCCGCATGAACTTGGACGTCGAGGAAGCCGTTAGGAAGGCCCTCAAGCTCCTAGAGCCCTACGGCCCCGTGGGATTGGCCACGACCGTCCAGCACGTAGGATCCCTCGGGCGTGTCGCCGAACTCGCCAGGTCGGCTGGGCACGAGGTCTTCATAGGCAAGGCCGGGGGACGGGTCAAATACGATGGGCAGGTCCTCGGCTGCGATTTCACGACCGCCAGGGCCATCGCAGGGCACGTGGACGCCTTCTTGGTCCTTGGGAGCAAGTTCCACGCCGTAGGGGTGGCCATAGCGACGGGGAAGCCCACAGTGATGGCGAACCCCTACGAGCGTGTGGCGGAAGACGTGGGACGTGAGGCCCGCCGTATCCTGGCCAGGAGGTATGCCAGCGTAGAAGAGGCCCGGGAGGCGAGGTGCTTCGGCATCATAATAGGGCTTAAGCCAGGTCAGTTCAGGCTTCAAATCGCCCTCAGGGCCGTGAAAGTGGTGAGGGAAAGCGGCCGGGAGGCCATCTTGCTGGCCGCCAACGAGATAAGACCTGAATACCTGGCTGATTTCGGGGACGTAGATGCCTTCGTCAACACGGCCTGCCCCAGGCTCAGCCTCGAGGACGCCGGCGCCTTCGGCAGGCCCCTCCTGACCTACCCGGAGCTCCTGGTGGCCCTCGGGAAGCTGGGGTGGGAAGAGCTTTGCGAGGCAGGCTGGTTCGGCGTTCCTGGCTCGTGAGGGCTCTAGAGGCCGTCCCGTCCCATCCAAGGCCGGTGGCCGAGCTCGAGCAGTATACCATACCGGCCGACCTGGCAGCCGACATATTGTTCTTGGCCGCCTTCACCTTCGGCGACATAGTGGGCAGGAGGGTCCTCGACCTGGGCTGCGGGACAGGCCGGTTGGCCATAGGGGCCGTCCTGTTGGGAGCTTCCGAGGCCCTTGGCATAGACCTGGACCCGCTGGCCGTTGAGCTGGCCGTGAGGGCATCTGAGGAACTAGGCATCTCGGATCGGACACGCTGGGTGATCGGGGACATAGGGGCCGTCAGGGGCCGATTTGACACGGCCCTCCAGAACCCGCCCTTCGGGGTCAGGCGCAGGGGGGCCGATAGGCCCTTCTTGGCCAAGGCCATCGAGGTCTGCTCTGTCGTATACTCGCTCCACAAGTCGGGCGAGGAGAACAGGCGCTTCCTCAGGGCCTTCATAGAGGGCCTGGGCGGCCGGGTAACGCACGTCATACCCATGAGGCTCAGGCTGCCAGCCACCATGCCCTTCCACGAGCAGAAGTTCAGGGACGTGGCAGTTGACCTCTACAGGATAGAGGCACGACAGGCTTAAATCGGCCCTGCCCGATGGGCCTGTGGCGGATGGCCGGGGTGGTGTAGTGGTCAGCACGGGGGCCTGTGGAGCCCCAGGCCCGGGTTCAATTCCCGGCCCCGGCCCCACTAGGCC
>CAZVRS010000211.1:0-1445 GCA_964630115.1 uncultured Candidatus Bathyarchaeia archaeon
GGCTGGATGCCCACTATCCCCCTGGCCTTCAGCTCGTCGTAGAGGAAGAAGCCCTTACGCTTGTGCCTTTTTGATATCTCGTAGAAGCCCGGCGTTTCAAAACAGATGAGCGTGTGCTCCTTCGGCCTGACGCCGAGCTGCCTCACGCCCTCGATGCGCTCCATTTGCTCCACGAGCCAGCGGGCCTTCCGGACCTCCTCGGGCCACCTGGCCACACGCTCGACCACGTGCAGGAAAGAGGCCATGAGGGTCGCCAGGGCCACGCCCAAGACGGGGCAACCGAGCAGGTAGAGCTCCTTCTCCGGGAAGCGGGACGACCTGACCAACACGTCCTCGGCCACCTCCGACCTGAGGGCCAGTATGCCCACAGGGCCAGAGGAAGCCCAGCTCTTGTGCCCGCTCGACACCAGCACGTCGGCCCCGAGCTCCCGGCCGTTCACGGGCATCACTCCGGCCGTGTAGGCGGCGTTCAACACGAGGGGCACGCCGAGCTCCCGGCAGGCACGGGCCACGGGCCTCGGGTCGTTCAGGTTGCCGTAGTGGTAGTCTGCGTGCGTGAGGACGGCTGCCACTACCGTCTTGCCCGAGTCCTCGGCCTCCTCCATGACGGTCCTGTAGGCCTCTAGGACGACCTTATACTCCGGGTGGCCCGTGTTCGGGACCTCGAGGACCTCAAGGCCAGCTGCCTCAGCAGCCAGGTAGGTCGAGTAGTGGGCGTTGCCGTCCACCACGACGGCTGAACCGCCCCTGGCCTTCTTAAGGCCCATTAGGGCCACGAACATGGCGTCACGGCACCTGTTGGTCAGCCTAACCACGTCCATGCCGAGGAATGAGGCCAGGTCGGAGAGGAAGTCGGATACCGGGGGCTTCTTTATCGTGTCTACCCGGCCCTTGAGGCAGAAATCGCATATGGAGTATCCGTGCCCGAAGTCGGCCAGGACCTCTCGGGCCTCTGGAGAGAGGATGCCGCCCCTCTGTATCGGGTTGACGTTTATCACGCCTTCCTTAGCTGCCTCCCGCCTCAGGCCCGTGTATTTCCTCAGCTTCCCAGGCTCGAGCCCGGCCAAGCCCAGCTACCTCCCGGGAAAGGGCCCTGGGGCTCAGGGGAGGGCCAGCTCGAGCTGCTCATTGTCGTGCGAGTAAACGTATATGGCGTTCCTTATGGACCTGAGCTTGTCTATGGACCTGAGGGCCACATCGGACCTCCAGAGGACGCCGGGTATGTTCCTGCGTTCCACGCACTCCCTCAGGGTGGCCGCATCCCCGCAGTAGACGACCTTACGGCCGTCCGGGAGCTCCACGACCACGGATTGGTGGCCGGGCGTGTGGCCCGGGGTCGGCACGATGAGGACGTGCTTCGTCAGCCTGTAGGGCCCCCTTATCGGCACGTATTTAACGCCCACGTCGAAGAACTCCCTGACGTATGCGTTCTTCATGAACCTGTC
>CAZVRS010000212.1:0-1429 GCA_964630115.1 uncultured Candidatus Bathyarchaeia archaeon
GTATGGTCTCCAGGCCCATGATGCGTATCTCCTTCATGGCCGCAAGATGGGGGCCCGTCGGCTTAAAATACTCGTGCGGGGCTGGGCCGCCCGGAAACCTTAAAACGCATGTGTATTACGGGGCCATTGGCAGGTCATTTAAGCATTTGGCCTCGGGGCACCGCTATTATAAGCGGCTGACATGAGAGCCCGGTGAGCAGGTCATGGGCTTCACTAGAGCGAGGGTGAGGCTGGTCGGTGCCCGAGATACATGCGAGCTCATGGCCCTGGTGGACACGGGCGCTTGGTATACCGTCCTAGACCGTGGGCTAGCCGAGAGGATCGGCGTCAGGCCCACGGGCCTCACGGTCGTGCTGACGGCCTTCTCGGGCCATCGGGTCCGCTGTGAGGAGGCCATCCTAGAGAGCTTAGTGGTGGAGGGGAGGTCGGCCCCATCTGAGCTGGTGGCCGTGTGTTCCATCCCGGAGGCCGTGAGGGCGTTGCTCAGGAGGCAGGGCGTAAGTGATGAGGTGGTCGTGGGAGTCCACACCCTTGAGAGGCTTGGCCTGGCAGTGGATCCCATCACGCATCGCCTGGTGGAGTCGCCTGGCGTCTTGATGATATGAGGCGGGCGGCCTCCCCTTCTGAGCGCCCTATACCGCCCTCTCCCTCGTGAGCCTGACGAAGGCCCTGTAGCAGGCTAGCGCCCGCTGGCTGAGCCAACCGAAAACCTTAAATACGCATGTATTACGGAGCTGCCCGAAAGTATTACGGGGGGAGGAGGCCTGGACCTGGCCATAAGGCTTGAGGGCGTTTCGACCACATACGAGGGCGAGAAGAGGCCAGCGATAAGGGACATAAACCTGAAGGTCCGGCCCGGCGAGCTGGTGGCCGTCATAGGGCCGAACGGGGCCGGGAAGACCACCCTCCTGGAGACCATAAACGGCCTCCTGAGGTCCGAGGGGCTGGTCGAGGTCCTCGGCCTCGACGTCCGCAGGCACGGGCGTGAGGTGAGGCGTAGGACGGGCTACGTGCCCCAGGACTTCATGGTCCCATCCGACACGCCCTTCTTGGCCAAGGACGTGGTCATGATGGGTCGTATCGGCCGCATAGGACCGCTGAGGCCGCCCTCCAAGCGTGATTGGGAGGTCGTGATGGCCGTCATGGAGCAGCTCGGCATAGCCGACCTGGCCGACAGGCCCGTGGGCAAGCTGTCCGGCGGCCAGCAGCAGAAGGTCATGATAGCCAGGGCCCTAGCCAAGGAGCCGGAGCTGCTCCTCCTAGACGAGCCCTTCAGCAGCCTCGATGCCAGGTCGAGGGAGAAGGTCTGCCGCCTGATAGCGGACCTCAGGGACGACAGGTCCGTGACGGCCCTGGTGGTGACGCACGACCTATCCGCCATGCCCGAGGAATGCGATAGGGTCGTCCTGCTGAACGGCGGGCGCATAAC
>CAZVRS010000213.1:0-1419 GCA_964630115.1 uncultured Candidatus Bathyarchaeia archaeon
AGCTCCTCGTCCGTGAGGTCCGTCGGGTAGGCCACGTGCCTGTAGGGCGCCACCATGACGTGGCCCGTGTTATACGGGTATATGTTCAGGACGACGAAGCACGTCCGGCCCCTGTATATGACTTTGTTCTCCTCGTCCTTCTCCTCCTCGTGGAGCCTGCAGAAGAGGCAGCCCTCCATCTCCCCGGCCCTCGTTATGTATGCCATCCTCCAGGGGGCCCACAGGACCTTCATGCCCCCGCCCTCGGCCAAGAGGTCCCCATAGGAGTAGGGCACGAGGTCCTCGGGCCTTATGCCCAGCTTGGCCAGTAGGTCCTCCGCCATTTCCAGGGCCTCACGTTCCCCGAAGCCGGGGCCCGTCTTGACCTCGAGTTCCAGGAACGTGCCCAGGCCCTCAACTTCGTCCAAGTGAATCTCGGCCGGGCCCAGCTGGAGGATGGACCTCTCCTTCCTGACGACCGACCTGACGGGCAGCGCCTTCTTCAGCACTTCAACGGCCCCACGGGGCACCTTGGCTATGAGGGCTTCACAGGGCCTCGGGCCAGCTTTGTCCTCCCGTTCGTAATATATGAGCTCGGCCTCCCCGAGGCCCTCGATTTCCCTTACCTTGAGCCTGCCCCTCGCCACTGAGAAGTATGTATCGGTCTGCCTGAAGGCGCCCTTCTCCTCAGCCCCCAGCTGGACCAGCTTCTCCCTGAGCCCGTCTAGGTCGGGCGCCCTGGCCTTGACTTCCACGTTCAGCTTCTCCTCCATGGCCGGTTTCCCTCGTCGCCCAGGGCCTTAACGCTTAGCCAACCTCGATGCCCACGGGTATGACCAGGTCCGCTATGTCTATGCAGCACTTCACGATCTCCTCTATGGTGTGGACAGCCGTGAGAGCCGTGCGGGACAGCTGATCGAGCTTGCTGGCCTCCTCCAAGATGCCTTCCAAAATAGCCGATATGCCAGACCTGAGCTCCTCCTTCACCTTGGCCACCAGTTCCCCTTTCTTGGATAGGAAGGCCGTGACGGCCGATTCCTGCATCTCCCTCAGGCGTTGCCTGGCTTCCTCTAGCCCCTCCCTCAGAGGGCTCAGGTCTAGGCCCGAGGGCAATTCTAGGGCCAGCTTAGCCATGTCGACGGCGTGGTCCCCTATGAACTCCACGAGCTTTGCGGCCATCCTGTAGTCCAGGCAATCCACGGGCGTCAGGCCGAAGCGGTTGGCCAGCTTTACGTCCCTTATGGCCGTCCTAAGGAGCCTAACCATGAGGAAGTAGAGCCTGTCGACTTCCTCGTCCCTGTCGATCACCATCTCCGCCAGCTTCTTATCGCCCTCCACCAGGGCCCTCAGGGCATCGGAGTGCATGCTTATGGTAATGGCGTTCTTCCTGGCCAAGAGGGTCCTGGGGGCCACAGCCGATGGATCGACCAGGCAGTCCAC
>CAZVRS010000214.1:0-1412 GCA_964630115.1 uncultured Candidatus Bathyarchaeia archaeon
AAATAATACGACGTGAAAGCCTCTACCACTAAATCTAATCTCTGGATCATAGCCTGCATTTTCTAGAATTTCATACATCTTGTGCACATGTTTCTTCAACTCTTCAAATAGATATGGACAGAAGTCCCATTTCTTAAGATATTTACAAGTATGCACTTTTTCTGGATCGAAGTCCAAGAGTATCTCATTTTGTCTTCTGATGTAATATACAGCTTCTGGCAGGTATTGTAGAAGTTTGTCTCTTAAATCGTCAATTTTGCAATTAAGCTTTATTACTCTGTGATAGATGTGTTTGTACTGCTGAAGATAGATTCTTGTTCTCTTGCCAATGATTATGGCAAATTGATTCCAGTCTCCAAGAACTTCTCTTACACTACTTGGATCGAACTCATGTCTATAATATAGCCATCTTTCATCTAGATTTGCAAATCTTAGCGTCATGTATGACATCTCAACACCTCACTTAATAGAGTAATACAACTTTGCAACTTTTACAATATGTTCTATGAAGTCTCTTACACTCTTGAACTCTGCTAACTCCTTCTCAGATAAGAACAGTAGACTCTTTGGTTCATCTATGTCATAACCATAGTCATCTTGTACTGGAAGCTCTACTACAAAGAAATTGTTTTCATCTCTTCTTATTCTTATTGTTGCTGCATGATAAACATCGCTATTGTCAAGTCTTGGTACCATCAGCTCAATTGCAGTTCTACGATCTTTTATTTCTATACTGTATACAAGTCCTTTGAGAGAAAATAACTCTTCTAAAAGCTCAATTACTTTCATTAAATCACCTCTTACAAAAGCATCTAAAATTCTGTATTATTGCCAAGAGCAAGTTTCAAAACAAAGTCACAACAATGCTCTTTGATTAGATCTGAAAGTCTTGCCATTATAGCGTCTGCTGCTTTTCTAACAATATTTTCTGTGATGTTACTTTCTCTGCTTAGATCTTTTACTTCTGTTCTTAAAACAGAATCGCGTTCTATATATATCCTAACTGCTCCGCTAGCAACAGACTTTCTAGAACTGTATTCACAAACTGAAAATATTATATCAACTCTTGTCAACTCGTCTTCTCGTATTGTAAACTGAAAAACTATTTCATCTATTATATAATCTACGGAGAATCTCATTTTATCACCTGTAAGAATTCAAATTTCTTTGCTTTGTAGCTCAAGGCATTTGCTGATCTGCCTTACCTTCACTACAAAGACAGCTTCTGGTACATCTATACTTCTTCTAATTTGTTCTGCAACTTTCCTTCCAGTTTCTTCATCTGCCACTCTTACTACTACCCAGTACTCCTCCATACAGTCACCTCCAAGCTTTACACAGCTACTTTATCAATCTCCAGTTCCAGTCAGCTCAGCTACGAAAGCTTCATCACCAACTGGAATATCTGGAGG
>CAZVRS010000215.1:0-1411 GCA_964630115.1 uncultured Candidatus Bathyarchaeia archaeon
CTCCCGCTCTGCGAGGAGCACTTCATCTCCTGGTTCGAGAGGAAGGTGGAGAGGACGATAAGGCGTTACGGCCTCATAAGGCCTGGCGACAGGGTCCTGGTGGCCGTCTCGGGAGGGAAGGACAGCGTGGCCCTCTTGTGCGTCCTCAAGGAGCTCTCGGGCCGCATGGGCTTTGAGGTCGAGGGCGTGACGCTTGACCTGGGCATAAGGGGCAATTCCTACTCGGCCAGGAGCGTTGAAATGGCCGAAAAAGCAGCCGGGGAGCTGGGCGTGGAAATGCACGCGGTATCCCTAAGGGACCGTTATGGCTTCGACCTAGACGAGGCCGTCAGGAGGGTCAGGAGGCCCCCGTGCTCCGTATGCGGCCTGCTGAAGCGTTATGCCCTCACGGACGTGGCCCGGGAGATGGGCTTCGATGCCCTGGCCACGGGCCACACGCTGAACGACATGGCGAGGTTCGTCCTGGCCTCCTTCATGTCCGGTTCCTTCGGCGAGCTGGTCAGGCTGACGCCTTCGTCGGCGTCTGAGCTGCCGGGCGTCCCGAGGCGCATAAAGCCCTTCTACGAGAGCCTCGAGGAGCACATAAGGGCCTACGCTGACCTCAAGGGCCTGTCCTACATGGAGGACGGCTGTCCATATGCCAGGACGGCCCCAACCGACCGGCTTAGGGCCTTCTTAGAGGAAATGGAGGCCAGGAGCCCGGGCACCATGCAGGCCATGGTCAGGAACTACCTGAAATACCTCAGGCCAGCCCTGGCCTCCTACCTAGAGGGCAAGCTACCGCCCCTGAGGCCCTGCTCTAGGTGCGGGCTCCCTTCCTCCGGGGAGATCTGCTCCTTCTGCAGGCTCAGGGACAGGGTCCTCGGGGCAAGCTGACCTGCCCGGCCCTTTTATCAGGCCCGGCGTCCAGGGGCAGCGGCATGTCCTTGGAGGTCGTGTTCCTCGGCACTTCGGGCTGCGTGCCCACGTTGGGCAGGGGGCTGCCCTCCATAGCCGTCAGGGTCAGGGGGGAGCTCTTGCTCTTTGATTGCGGGGAGGGGACCCAGAAGCAGATGATAAAGGCCCGCCTGGGCTTCCCGGCCAAGCTCAAGGTCTTCATAACGCACCTACACGCCGACCACGTCTTGGGCCTCCCGGGCCTCCTCTTCACCTTGTCCATGTTGGACAGGCGGGAGCCCCTGGAGGTCTACGGCCCGGAGGGCATATCGGGCTTCCTCTCCTGCCTGGAAAAGACCATAGGGCTCGAGCCTTCCTTCGAGCTTAGGGTGTTCGAGGTCGGCGAGGGGCTCGTCTGTGAGGGGCCGGATTACGTCATAAGGGCGGCCTGGGTCGAGCACACCGTTCCCACGCTCGCCTACGCCCTCGAGGGCAAGACCAGGCCCGGCCGCTTCCACCCGGAGAAGGCCAGGGC
>CAZVRS010000216.1:0-1402 GCA_964630115.1 uncultured Candidatus Bathyarchaeia archaeon
TAGGATAGCCGTGGTAGGCGGGACGGGCTTCGAGGAGATGCTGGAGGGGGCCCGTGAGATAAGGGTCGGGACGCCCTACGGCCTCCCCCCTAGGCTGGTGATCGGCGAGGTCTCGGGCAGGGAGGTCGTCCTGCTGGCCAGGCACGGCCCGGGGCACGAGCTCCCGCCCCACAAGGTCAACTACAGGGCGAACATATGGGCCCTGAAGGCCCTCGGGGTCGAGCGCATACTTGCCACGAACGCCGTCGGGGCCATAAACCCGGACATGAGGCCGGGGGACATAGTCATACCCCACGACATAATAGATTTCACACGCTCGAGGGCCCAGACGTTTTATGAGGGGCCTGAGGTAGTCCACGTGGATGTCACGGAGCCCTTCTGCCCAGAGCTCAGGTCGGTCCTCATAAGCGTGGCCCGGAGGAGGCACCCGAGGGTGCACGAGAAGGGCGTGATAGCCTGCACGGAAGGGCCCAGGTTCGAGACGCCAGCCGAGATAAGGGCCCTGAGGGTGCTGGGCGCCGATTTAGTGGGCATGACGGTCTCGCCCGAGGCCTTCCTGGCCCGTGAGCTGGAGATGTGCTACGCCAGCATATGCTTCGTGTCCAACATGGCCGCCGGCATGCAGGACAGGCTCACGGCCACCGAGGTCCTTGAGATGGCCTCCAAGCTCGGGGAGGTCGTCAAATCCATCGTGGTCGAGGCCATACCCGAGATACCCGAGGAACGGAACTGCCCTTGTTCAAGGGCCCTCGAGGGAGCGAGGATCTAACATGAAGGTCCTCGAGAAGCTCATATCGCTCCTCGAGGCCCTGGCCAAGTGGTTGGGCCTAGACGTCCACAGGGTAAGGGCCGTCATGCTGAGGTCGGGCGCCTACAAGCTCTACGAGAGATGGCTCGAGTTCCAGGTCAAGGGGAAGCCCGTCCCAGAGCACGTGGCCATAATCCTGGACGGGAACAGGCGCTGGGCCAGGATGCACGGCCTCAACCCGTGGATGGGCCACAGGATGGGGGCCAGGAAGGTCGAGGAACTGCTGAGGTGGTGCCTCGACCTGGGCATAAGGACCGTGACGCTCTACGCCTTCTCCACGGAGAACTTCAGGAGGACGCCCCGGGAGGTCGTGGAACTCATGAAACTCTTCAGGGAGAAGCTGGCCGAGCTGAAGGAAAGCGATATGATAAGGAAGCATGAGGTCAGGGTGAAGATAATAGGCCGGACGGACCTCCTTCCTCCCGACCTCAGGGAGCTGGCCAGGGAAGTAGAGGAAGCCACAAGGCACTACGACAGGCACTTCCTGAACATAGCCATAGCCTATGGCGGCCGTGCCGAGATACTCGATGCCGTGAGGAAGATAGCGAGGGACGTGGCAGAAGGGCGCCTAAAGCCGGAGGATATCGATGAGGA
>CAZVRS010000217.1:0-1401 GCA_964630115.1 uncultured Candidatus Bathyarchaeia archaeon
GCGAAGGGCTGACCATCTGGACCATAGGCTACTCGGGCCGGACGAAGGAGGCCTTCCTGAAGCTCCTGAGGGACTACGGCATAGAGATCGTGGTGGACGTCCGCCACTTCCCCACCAGCAAGAACCCCGACTTCAGGCGTGAGGCCCTGGAGGCCTGGCTGCCGGAGAACGGGATAAGATACGTATGGCTCGGCGACCTACTGGGCGGCTACAGGCGTGGGGGATACGAGCGATACATGGGGACGCCTGCCTTCCGTGAGGGCATAGAGAAGCTGCTCCAGATAGCCCGTGAAGGCCGGACCTGCATAATGTGCATGGAGAGGAACCCCAAATACTGCCACAGGCGCTTCATAGCGGCCTACCTAGAGGCCATGGGGGTCAAGGTCATCCACATCTTGAGGCGGAAGACAGCAGAACTGCCCGACTTCCTGGGAGGCCGAGGAGGCCCTTGAGGCCCTCCAACAGGCCCCTGATACGCATAGGGACCGATGTTGACCTGCCCCTCGTGGGCGCCATAGCATTCGGCCTCATAGACAGGGGGACGAACGTCATCCAGGTCAGGCCTACGAGCTTGTGCCCGCTCTCCTGCCCCTTCTGCTCCACGGACGCTGGCCCCAACTCACGCCACAGGGCAGCAGAATACGTGGTCGACCTAGACCTCATGCTAGATTGGTTCAGGTATCTGGCCCGCTTCAAGGGACTAAGGGGCCTTGAGGCCCACATAGATACCGTCGGCGAGCCAGCCACCTACCCGCAGCTCGTGGAGCTCGTCCAAGGCCTGTCGGAGGTAGAGGGCGTGGAGATCATATCCATGCAGACCAACGGCGTCCTGTTGGACGAGGAGGACGTAGGGGAGCTGGAGGACGCTGGCCTATCTAGGATAAACCTGTCCATACACGCCTTAGAGCCCGAGCTGGCCAGGAAAATGGCCGGCACGGACAGGTATGACGTCGAGAAGATCCTGGGCCTAGCCGAGGTTATAGCGAACTCCCGGATAGACTTGCTCATAGCGCCCGTCTGGGTCCCGGGCATGAATGATAGCGAGATACCACGCATAATAGAGTTCGCCCTGAAGATAGGGGCCGGGAAGAAATGGCCTCCCCTCGGCATCCAGAAATACCTGGCCCACAAGAGGGGGCGCAAGCCCCCCGGCGTCAGACCCATGAGCTGGAAGGCCTTCTACAAGGCCCTGAGGGCCCTTGAGGCCAGGTATGGCGTCAAGCTGGTCCTTAGGCCCGAGGACTTCGGCATGAGGAAGGCCCCCCTCCTGCCAGCGCCCTTCGGCCCGGGGGAAGTCGTGAAGGTCAAGATCGTGGCCCCGGGCTGGCTGAAGGGCGAGGCCACAGGCGAGGCCAGGGGGAGGGCCATCACGGTCCTGGGGGCCGAGGGCCTCGAGCCCGG
>CAZVRS010000218.1:0-1376 GCA_964630115.1 uncultured Candidatus Bathyarchaeia archaeon
TCGTGTAGGCCGAGGCCCACGAAGATGAGCTGGCCCCCGCCCATCTCTACGCCCTTGACTTATATGCTGGCGGGGGAGATAAGGCCGAGGTGGGGAGATTGGCCAAGAAGCCCATCAGGCCATCGGAAAGGGCCCTGGGCATAGAATACGCCATAAGGGATGTGGTCGTGCCAGCCAGGGAGCTAGAGAAGAAGGGCTTCAAGATAATCTACCTGAACATAGGGGACCCCCTGAAGTTCGACTTCGATACGCCAGAGCACATAAAGGAGGCCTTCTACAAGGCCGCTAAAGAGGGCAAGAACTGGTATTCGCCGTCCGAGGGCCTGCCGGAGCTCAGGGAAGCCGTATGCGAGAAGGAGAAGCGCTACAACGACGTGGACATAACGCCGGAGGACGTAATTATCACGACGGGCGTCTCAGAGGCCATAAGCTTCCTCATGGGGGCCCTGCTGGAGCCCGGCGATGAGGTGCTCGTCCCGGGGCCGACCTACCCGCCATACATCTCATACGCCAAGTTCTACGGCGCCAAGCCGATCCCATACAGGACGGTCGAGGAGGAGGGCTGGAAGCCGGACGTAGACGACATGAGGTCCAAGATAACTGACCGGACGAAGCTCATAGTCCTGGTAAACCCGAACAACCCCTGCGGCGCCCTCTACGACGCTGGGACGGTCAAGGAGATACTCGACCTAGCTGGCGAGCACGGCCTACCGGTCGCCTCCGACGAGATATACGATAGGATAGTCTTCGATGGCGAGTTCAAGAGCACGGCCGCCCTGTCAAAGGACGTGCCGGTCATAGGCCTTAACGGCTTCTCTAAGGTCTACCTCATGACGGGCTGGAGGCTGGGCTACATCTACTTCTGGGACCCAGAGGGCGCCCTGGCCGAGCTCAAGGAGGCCATCGTCAAGCTGGCCCGCATAAGGATATGCCCCAACACGCCCGTCCAGCTTGCTGGCGTAGCTGCCATACGTGGGCCCCAGGACCACGTGGCCGAGATGGTCAGGAAGCTGAGGGAGAGGCGTGATCTAGCCTTCAAGAGGCTGAACGAGATAGAAGGCATAAGCACTGCCAAGCCTGAAGGAGCGTTCTACATATTTCCGAGGGTGGAAGGCATAGGTTCTGTGTGGAAATCGGACAAGGAGTTCGTCCTGGAGTTCCTGAGGGAGAAGAAGGTCCTGTTGGTCCACGGCTCTGGCTTCTGCCCTACCTACGGCCAGGGGCACTTCAGGGCCGTGTTCCTCCCGCCGCCCGAGGTTCTTGAGGAAGCCTTCAACAGGCTTGAGGAATTCATGAGGGCGAGGGCACGCTGAGCCGCCAGCGGGCGTAAGCGTTTTAAGCCCTGGCACGCACCGTCCCACGAGCCATGCCGGACA
>CAZVRS010000219.1:0-1371 GCA_964630115.1 uncultured Candidatus Bathyarchaeia archaeon
GCACCCTTAAGTTAACACGCCCTCGGTTGGCTACAATAACGGAAAAAGTGGTATATAAAAAGCTCTAAGGTATTTTAAAAATGAGAATACAACGCCAGTGAAGATGTTCAGAAACAGCTTTATAATTGTTTCTTGATAATTTCGAGAACTTATAATTATAAATAATTTATAATAATATATTTATTTTTATTTTCATTAGACACAAAAATCATATAGCTCAGTGAAGAATAAGAGATATATGGCTAAGGGCGTTTTAATCTTAAGTGGTGGTGTAGATTCTTCAACACTCCTTTTCTACCTAATCAACGAAGATTATGAAGTTCATGCGCTAACGTTTTATTATGGTCAGAAGCATCTAAAAGAGATCGAATACGCTAAAAAAATTGTTGAATATGCAAAGAGAATTGGTAAAGTTACTCACAGAGTAGTTGATATCTCATCAATACATGATTTAATCTCTGCTGGAGCTTTGACTGGTGATAAAGTTGTACCAAAGACATTCTACACCGAAGAGACTCAAAAAATAACAACAGTACCTAACAGAAATATGATATTGTTATCGATTGCTACAGGATACGCCATCAAAATAGGTGCAAAAGAGGTCTTTTACGCTGCACATAGGAGTGATTACAGTATATATCCAGATTGTAGGAAGGAATTCGTTAAGGCTATTGATACAGCCGTTTATCTCGCAAACCTATGGACACCAGTTGAAATTAAAGCACCCTTCATTGATATGACAAAAGCTGAAATCGTATCACTAGGTCTAAAACTTGGAGTCCCCTATCAACTCACTTGGAGTTGCTATGAAGGACGTGAAAGACCATGTCTAAGCTGTGGTACATGCCTTGAAAGGACAGAAGCTTTTCTTCTAAATAACGTTAGGGATCCACTACTTAGTGAAGAAGAGTGGCGTAAAGCTGTTAAAATTTACGAGACAATGAAGAAAGAATATGAGAGAAGCCAAAATCAGTGAGATTTTTGAGTCGATTCAGGGTGAAGGGATATTAGTTGGTATTAGGCAACTCTTCATTAGATTCTTGGGGTGTAATTTAAGATGTAACTACTGTGATACGCCGACAAATGATTGTGCTTGCATTGATTATATCACAAATAGAATTATCAAAAACCCAGTTAGCTTGAAATACGTACAATCTCTCATAGATAACTCTAAAGATATACACTCTGTCTGCTTCACTGGAGGAGAACCTTTACTCTATGCAGATTTTATATCATCTCTAAGAAAAACCAAGCCATTCTATCTTGAAACGAACATGAGTCTTCCAGAACAGGCAAAAAAGTTAAAATTTGTTGATTATGTTGCTGGAGATCTCAAAGTTAAAGAAGCTGGTAATCCAAATTATGATAGTC
>CAZVRS010000220.1:0-1332 GCA_964630115.1 uncultured Candidatus Bathyarchaeia archaeon
GTATTCTATGAAGGCGCCCCCTGCCAGGCTGACGGCCGAGAACTTGTCGAAAAGGCCGAGCTTCTTCAGGACGGCCACCGTATCGCCTCCTCCCGCCAGGGAGAAGGCAGCTGATTCGGCCACGGCCCCGAAGACCTTCTTGGTCCCCTCGGCAAACTGGTCCTTCTCGTAGACGCCCAGCGGGCCGCTGACGACCACGGACTTGGCCTCCTTGACCATGGAGCCGTAGGCCTCTGCCGTCCTGGACCCTATGTCCATGATCGGGTATTCCACGGGCAGTTCTTCCACGCTTTTCTCTTCCCTCCTGCCCTCGATTTCGCAGGCCACGTCCACCGGGACCTCTATCTTGTCCGGGAAGGCCTCAAGTATCTCCTTCATGGCATCCACCAGGCCGGCTAGGCCCTTCTTCTCAAGGACTTCATCGCTCGGCCTGCCGAGCTGAATGCCCTTGGCCTTCAGGAAGAGGTGGCCGACGAGGCCGCCCGTGAGGACCTTATCCGCTATGCCTTTCTCCAGCACGTATCGTATTATGTCAACGCATTTCTCCGCCTTGGCACCGCCAAGTATGTATATGCAGGGCTTCTCGGGCTTCTCCAGGGCCTTCTCAAGGGACCTGAGCTCCTTCTCCATGACACGGCCGGCTACGGCTGGCAGGACGGCCGCAAAACCTACCACGGAGGCGTGGGACCTGTGGGCTACCGAGAAGCCGTCCAGGACGAACAGGTCGGCCAGGGGGGCCAGCTCCCTGACGAGCTCCGACTTGGCGTGCTCCTCGGGGCTCTTCTTCTTGGTTTCCTCGGGGAAGGTCCTGACGTTCTTGAGGACCAGGACCTCGCCCGGCCTCAGGGCCCTTATGGCTTCCTTCGCCTCCGGGCCGTATAGGTCGTGGACATACTTGACGGGCCTACCGAGGGCCTTCTCAAGAGCCTTGGCGTGCTTCTCAAGGCTCTCCGTGAAGCCGGGCTCGCCAGGGCGCCCCTGGTGGGCCAGTATGACTACCTTGGCCCCCTTCTCCACCAGCTCCTTTATTGTGGTGGCGTGCTCCCTTATGCGGGTGTCATCCAGTATCTCGCCCGTGCTCGGGTCAATTGGCACGTTGAAATCCGGCCTTACTATGACCGTCTTGCCGGATACGTCCACGTCGTCCAGCGTGAGGAACTTCACCATGCCCTTCCACCCCACCAACGGGTGGGACTTGTTAAGATAAGCCTTCTGATTGCCCGGCCGAGCAGGTCAAGCTTATACGGCCCCGGGAACCACGTAGGTCGGTGATGAGCCCCAGCTTTTGGGACGGGTGACCGATCGCCAGCTCACGCTGAACGTTTTTGCTGT
>CAZVRS010000221.1:0-1331 GCA_964630115.1 uncultured Candidatus Bathyarchaeia archaeon
ATCCATCACTGTGCTGATGAGAAAGGAGATATTCCAATGCCTTTGATATGGCATCCTTTAGCTCTTTCATGTGATTTCCTCCTTTCTGGATTAAACCTTTTATATAGAGAATTTTCTTGAAATTGCAAGAAAATATTTTAATATTAAGCAAAAAAGCTTATGGAGGAGAAGTATGAAAAGTGAGGTCTATTTCAGTGATCTTAGGGCTTCTGCAAGAAGGAATCTTCTTGACAAGATTGAAAGGCTTATGGAAAAAGGAGGATTTGATGATATTCTTAAAAAGAACAAAGGTGCACTTGTTGCAATAAAGCTTCATTTTGGAGAAAAGGGAAATACTGCATTTATAAGACCTGTTTATATAAGAAGGATCGTTGATCACATAATAAAGCTTGGAGGAAAACCATTCCTTACTGATGCAAACACACTTTATGCAGGAACGAGAAGTGACAGCGTATCACATCTCAGAACTGCAATAGAAAACGGCTTTTCTTATTCTGTAGTAAATGCACCAATAATAATAGCTGATGGTCTTAGAGGTGGATCATACTATGAGATTTCTGTTGATGGTGAGCTTATAAAGAAGGCTTATATAGCAAGGGAAATAGTTGATGCTGATGTCTTTTTAAGTGTTGCTCATTTTAAAGGACATGAGCTTTCAGGATTTGGTGGTGCAATAAAGAATACTGGAATGGGATGTGCTTCAAGAAAAGGAAAGCTTGAACAGCACTCTGACCTAAAACCAAGGATAAACAGAAGAAAGTGTAAAGGATGTGGAGAATGTATAAAGCACTGTGCTCATGGTGCAATAAGCATTAAGGATAAGAAGGCAAGGATAGATGAGGAGAAGTGTGTTGGATGCTGTGAATGCATAGTTATATGTCCAAATGGTGCTGTTGAGATTCAGTGGGACAAGGATGCAGTAAAATTCCAGAAAAAGATGGCAGAATATACAAAAGCAGTTCTTGAAGGAAAAAAAGAAAGATCATTCTTTATAAACTTCCTTACAACAATTTCTCCTGCCTGTGACTGTTATGGACATAATGATGCACCTGTTGTCCCAGACATAGGAATACTTGCATCAAAGGATCCTGTTGCAATTGATCAGGCATCTGTTGATCTCGTAAACAAACAGCAACCACTTCCAGGAAGTGTGCTTGGTGGAAAGAAAGGAAAAAAGCTTGATATATTCCGTGCAATATATCCAAACATAGACTGGAGGGTTCAGCTTGAACATGCAGAAAAGCTTGGAATTGGAACAAGACAGTATAGGCTTATCAGGATATAAGGATCCAGATTCCTATTGCTATAAAAAGGATTCCTGAAAAGAGCTT
>CAZVRS010000222.1:0-1328 GCA_964630115.1 uncultured Candidatus Bathyarchaeia archaeon
ACGCCCTACGACGTGCCTCCCGACAAGCTGATAGAGAGGCTGGCCCGATACCTGAAGCGTGAGGTAGAAGCCGTCAGGCCCCCGGAGTGGGCCATATTCGTCAAGACGGGCTCCCACGTCCAGAGGCCTCCCCAGGACCCGGATTGGTGGTATGTGCGCTGCGCCAGCCTGCTCAGGAAGCTCTACATCCACGGCCCCATAGGCGTGGAGAGGCTCAGGTCCATGTATGGGGGCCGCAAGGACAGGGGCCACAAGCCAGAGCACCACAGGAAGGCAGGCGGCTCCATCATAAGGAAGGCCCTCCAACAGCTGGAGGCCGCTGGCCTGGTCCAGAAGGTAACGGACGCCAAGGGGCACGTCATAGGGAGGACCCTCACGCCCGAGGGCCGCAGCCTGCTGGACCGCATAGCCACAGAGGTTAAGAGGGAGTTGGAGAAGGTCATGCCCGAGCTGAAGAAATACGGGTGAGGGGGTGGGGGGTTGTCCGAGGAATATTATGATGCCGAGCTGGAGGAGCTGAGGCGGAGGAGGCTCCTGGAGCTCCAGAAGAGGCTCCTAGAGGAGCAGAGGCGCATCCAGGCCGAGCAGCAGATACAGGCCGCCAGGAAGGTGGTCCTGCGCCGGATTCTCACGCCAGAGGCCCGCTCCAGGCTCACGAACCTCAAGCTCGTCAGGCCCGAGCTGGCCACCCAGGTTGAGAACTACCTCATATCGCTCGCACAGGCCGGGAGGATAAACACGCCCGTGACGGACGAGCAGCTTAAGCGCCTGTTGGCCGTGATAGCTTCGAGGAAGAGGGAGATAAGGATAAGGAGGCTGTAGGGGGTGCCTCCCTTGGCCAGGAACAAGCCCCTTGCCAAGAAGCTCCGGCTCGCAAGGGCGGCACGGAGGGCTAGGCCCGTCCCGCTCTGGGTGATAGCGAAGACCATGGGCCGTGTCAGGCGGAGCCACAGGTGGAGGCACTGGAGGAGGCACAGGGGGATTAAGCCGTGAGCAGGCGGGCCGGTCCCGGGGAAGAAGAGCCCATAGAAGAAAGGGTCTACGTCGTCCCGCTCGGGAAGACCAGGGTGACCTCACGCAGGAAGAGGGCCCCGAGGGCCATAAGGCTCATAAGGGAGTTCGCCAGGAGGCACATGAAGGCCGAGGAGGTCAAGATAGCGCCAGAGCTGAACGAGTATATCTGGTCCAGGGGCATAGAGAAGCCGCCCAGGAAGGTCAGGGTCCGCATGGCTAAATACGAGGACGGGACCGTGAAGGTCTTCTTGGCCGAGGGAGAAGCCTAATCCTAAGTCAAGAAGGCCTGCCGCAGCCATAACGGCCTCCGGGGG
>CAZVRS010000223.1:0-1322 GCA_964630115.1 uncultured Candidatus Bathyarchaeia archaeon
CTTGTGTATTTAGTAAAACCTTTCTACACAATTCATAACATATCTTCGCCGGATTCTCCCTCTTCGTTACCCTTACACTCCGTAATACCAAGCCTCATATTCTTTTTCTTTAGTATCTACCTTAACAGAGCAAAAAAAGCTAAAAGAATTTTTAAACTCCGTTAGCGAAGATGAAATCAAAAATGTAATAATAATAGCTGAACCATCAAGATACAGAAAAAAGAGCTTAGATTAAAGATTTTCAGAGAAAAATCATTTCCATTTTTCAATTTCCCTCAAAGCAAGCTTATACACATCTGAGCTGAGATACATAACCTTGGACAGATCATCTAAACCTTTAACAGCTTCTGAGTAGGATATTAAACCCTCCTTCAGACCTTCGATTAATAAGCCCAAACTTCCCCTAACTTTAACACCTAAACCTCTTGCAAAAACTCTTGCCGCATCTTCATCCAGTAACGCAGTAATACCATTTTTATAAGCATAGTAAACGACAGTAATCTCAGCTTTATGCAACCCGGCAACTTCTGCAGCCTTAGCAAACTTATCATCAACGCTTACGTCAATAACCTTGATCCAACCATCTTCTATTGCTTTTTCAACCAATAGAGCATCGGTAAATCCTTTCTCCTTTCCCTTGTCGACAACCTCGTATTTAACTTCCAAGGGGATTACAGTGTCGTAAAGCTTGATTAGTTCAAGTAGTCCTACTTTTGCCAAGTGTATTAGTGGACCGGAATTACTCACCGCTGATTTCTTCGAGCTCACGGGCTAGTTCCTCCTCAGTGATAGGAAATGGAACATTATGCTCTCTGAGCTTCTCCAACATCTCTCTATAAGTCAGTCCAGCAATTTCAGCGGCCTTCCATACCGTAACTTTCCTCTCCCTTACAAGTTCAAGTGCTTCTCTTAGTTTGAATTCTTGAATACCAATCTTAAGCAGTTCTCGTATCACAGCAGATCTGTCAATACCCTTTTTCTTCACTATCCTCTCGATTTCTTCTGCAATCTCCTTGTCAATCCTTGCGGAGATCGTTATCATAGTGTATACTAATTATTAAATTGTATATAAATCTTTGGTATCTTACTAAAGAGACACTATGAATGAATTTATATACATCCATCCACATGTTGTAAAGTAAGATAATTAAGATAAATAAGGTAAAGACTGTTAAGACAAAAGATTAAAATAGAATTAACCAATATTATTCATGCGAGGTTTTATTAAGGGATTGATTGACAGGGTTAAGAGATCCAGGGTATTTAGGAGGAATAAGAAAAGTTTAGATGTTAAGATACTATGGTTATTATATTTCTTTGGA
>CAZVRS010000224.1:0-1319 GCA_964630115.1 uncultured Candidatus Bathyarchaeia archaeon
CACACCTCGACGGCCACACGGCCGGCAAGCGTCTTGGCCATGCTCGATAAAGCCGGGTCGAGCTTGCCCTGGTCGAGGGCCCACGCAGCCTTATACACTAGCAGGCGGGCGGCCTCGATCTTGGTGGCCATCTCGGCCAGCTTGTGGGCTATGGCCTGGTGTTGGACGAGCGGTTTGCCGAAGGCCTCACGTTCCTTAGCGTATTTCAAGGCCCTGTCCAAGGCCCCTTGGGCTATCCCGACCGCCTGGGCTGCTATCTCTATGCGTGATTCATCGAAGAACGTTAGTGCGTGGTAGAAGCCCCTGTTCAGCTGCCCGACTATGGCCGAATCGGGCACCCTGACGTCCGAGTAGGAGACCTCGCCCGTGGGGCTGGCCCTTATGCCCATCTTGTCCTTCAGCTGGACCATCTCAACGCCGGGCAGGTCCGAGTCCACTATGAAGAGCGTCTGGCCCCTGTAGGGAGGGCTGGCCCCGGGGTCCGTCTGGCAGAGCGTTATGATGAAGCTGGCCAGGGGGATGTTCGTTATGAGCGTCTTCACGCCGTTTATGACCCATTCATCGCCGTCCCTGACGGCCCGTGTGTCCAGGCAGGCTGCCAGATCGCTCCCCCGGGCTGGCTCGGTGAGGGCTATGGCCGATAGGCCTCTCCCGCCCGCCACGAGCGGTAGGTAACGCTCCTTTTGCTCTTCCGTCCCGAAGTGCATTATGACATCACATCCTATATCGGACAGTATGAGGGCCGTCCCAAGAGTTGAATCGGCACGGCACATCTCCTCGGCCACTATGGCCGCTTCAACATACCCGTATCCCTGGCCACCGTATTCCTCCGGGAAGTGTATGCCTATGAAGCCCAGCTGGCAGGCCTTCCGGTAGAGGTCCCAGGGGAATTCCTCCTTCCTGTCGAGCTCCCTTGCCAGCTCGGGCTCGAACTCCTTCTGGCAGAACTCCCTGACGGCCTGCCTTATGTCCTCCTGCTCCTCCGTGAACTCGAAGTCCAAGCCCCGGCACCCGCCGGGCCTAGCAAATGCAGCTTGATAAGGCTGCGGACAACCGGCGGCAAAGGTAAAAAACGGGCCGTGCAAGGGCCGGGAGGTGTCAAGCATGGGCGGGGCCAAGGTGGAGGAAAGGGATGGCGAGCTGGTGATAAAGGTAGGGAACAAGGAAGTGGTCATAAACGAGGAAACGCTCGAGATACTCCAGGAATACGCCAGGACCGAGATGACCTTGGAGCAGCTGGCCAGGAGGCTTGGCCTGAGGAACTGGATGGAGGCCTTCGAGTTCGTGAAGGCCATACCGGGCTGGGTCCTGTGGACCCC
>CAZVRS010000225.1:0-1308 GCA_964630115.1 uncultured Candidatus Bathyarchaeia archaeon
GGCATGATCAGGCAGGCAGGAGAGTATGAAGAGTGCTCTAGTAGCGATCAGGGGCCTCCTGGCCCACCATGTATGTAGCACATATATTCTTGGTAGATAAGCAAAACTCCTTTCCCTGGCGACCTCAGTTCCTACCTCATGCACCGGAAACCAACGCTCAACAAGCAGCCTCGGCCTTGGCATACCTCAGACACCTTAAGGCGTAAGTAATTTAAGGTTTTGTAGCACAAGCAATCAGGGGGCTGCGTCGTGAAAAGGGTCTGGGAGACCTGCCTCCCTTATCCCGAGATACTCAGGGGAGAGGCCACCGAGGAGACCTTCATCGCCAACCTCGGGGCGGTGTGGGAAAAGCTCGAACTCGGCAAGCAGATAATCGTGCCAGATAAATACCTAAGCCCAGATGAGATGCTGAGGAGGACCTACTATACGTCCGAGTTAAAGCGTATCCTGACATCTATATCCAAGAGGCTTAGGGGCGATGAGAAAGCCCAATCAGTATATCATCTTGAGGTAGGCTATGGTGGTGGCAAAACCCATACGCTCGTCCTGTTATACCACATGGCCAAGAACGGTCTCACCGCTAACATAGGCGATGGTAAGACCGTGGAGTTCCCAAGGGCCAGGGTGGTGGTCATAGACGGGCAACTCCCAGATGCGACAGGATATAGGTTCCCAGATGGAGCTCACGTCAGAACTCTGTGGGGAATGATATTCAAGCAGCTCGGCGTATATGAAAAGCTCAAGGACTACGATGATTGGGATAACATGCCGGGCGTAGATACGTATCGGGACGTGCTCAAGGGGGAGCCCACGCTCATACTGATGGACGAGCTCGTCAGGTATATGGATAAGGTGCCTAAGAAGCTATGGCGAAAAATAGCCACCTTCGTAGGAGACCTCCTGAGGGCGGTTCACGAGACGATAGGAGCAGCGATAGTCATAACCACGCCTCTTGGAGAAGAGCCTTACGAGGAAGCGGCTAGGTATCTGAGGAGCGAGATAGGCAGACATACCATGCCAATTGTCGTAACAAAGGCCGAGGAGGCCGGCGAGGTTCGCAAGAGAGCACTATTTGAGCAGGTGGAAGTGGATGAGGATGCCCTCCTCGAATATCAATCACTATATTCTCAGCTAAAGGACCGGCTGGGCGATAGGCTTGCGTCCCTCGGCACGATCGACGTGCTTAAGGAGAGGTATCCATTTCACCCGTTGGTAGACAGTGTGCTATACAAACTCAAGGAAAGTCCCAGCTTTCAGGCCATGAGAGACGAGCTACGCTTCTTAGCCGGTCTGATATATGGAATATAC
>CAZVRS010000226.1:0-1301 GCA_964630115.1 uncultured Candidatus Bathyarchaeia archaeon
TCTTCGTGGTAGATTACTCGGGCATCAGCGAGGGGGAATGGGGCCTCATGGCCTCTATAAGGATGGGCTTCGGCTTGGCCACGGGCCTCTTGCTCGGCAAGTTGGCCGACAAGTTCAGCAGGAAGAAGCTCGTCGTGGCCTCCTGCTTCATGAGGTCCCTGGCCTTCGCAAACCTGGCCCTCGTTTCGGGCTTCCTGCCCGTCCTAATGGCCCTACTGGCCCTGGAGCTCGCCCTGGGCCTCTCCGTGCCTTCCTTCAACGCCCTGATGGCCGACCTCACGCCAAGGGAGATGAGGGGGAGGGTGATAGGGGCCAACATGTTGGTCAGCACGCTGGCCAGCATTCCAACGCCCTTCCTAGTGGGCTTCATATACGAGCACGTGAGCCCCCGCCTCGCCTTCTACTTGACCAGCGGCCTCTTCGTCTTGGTGGCCTTGCTCCTGGCCGTCCTGGTGGAAGAGCCAGAGCGGAAGGAGGCCTGAAGTCCTACATCCCTTTGGGCAACCTTAATCTAAAGCCCTGGCACCCGGTCGGCGGTGGAGGAGATGCCCCACATATCCGAGGTCGGCAGGTATGCGGTTGAGAATCCGAGCGCCATAAGGGAGATAATGACCATAGTGGCCGACTTCGAGAAGCACCCGGAGAAATACCCGAGGAAGCTCATATACCTGGCCGGCGGGTGGCCTCAAGACCCCCCGCCGCCCGTGCTCAGGAAGGCCCTAAGGGAGATAGCCGAGGACGAGGGGGCCTTCAACCTATCGGCCCGCTACGGGCCAACGAAGGGCGAGCCTGACCTCATAGAGGCCATAGCCAGGTATGAGGGGGCCGTCTGGAAGAGGCCCGTGAAGGAGGGAGAGGACGCCATCATAGTAGGCGCCGGCAGCACGGAGCTGACGGCTGCCTTCATGCTGGCCTGCATGGACCCGGGGGATGAGCTCATACTGACCTGTCCCGGCTACTTGAACTATAAGCGACAGGCCGAGGTAGAAGGGCTACTGTCCTTCAAGGTGAAGTGGTGGCCCGTGGTCAAGGACCACGAGTATGAGCCAGACCCCGGGGAGCTATCCGACCTCATGACGGACAGGACCAGGCTGGTCATAATCACGACGCCCGGCAACCCGGACAGCATGGTCATGCCCGAGGACACCCTAGAGGGCGTCCTGGATGTGGCGGAGGAAAAGGGCGTCTGGGTCATGGTCGACCTGGCCTACAGGGCCTTCTGCTTCGGGCGTGAGCCCTCATACTTCTCAAGGCGGAGGAGGGAGAACGAGATACTGATGTGCACCTTCTCCAAGGAGCTC
>CAZVRS010000227.1:0-1299 GCA_964630115.1 uncultured Candidatus Bathyarchaeia archaeon
TTCGGCGGGTATTTTCGCCAGCGAATTGGTGCGGGGGGTGGGATTTGAACCCACGAACCCCCTACGGGGAGCGGGTAGCCCAACCTCGACCTCCGAGGCCCTCAGGGGTTCTTGAGCCCGCCGCCTTTGGCCTGGCTCGGCCACCCCCGCACCAACCTAACCCTTACGGGGCGGGGATTTAAGCTCTGAGCCCTCAGGGCCCCACGAGGCTCCCTACATCGGCCCCCTTAAGGGCCCTGTATATGTTCTCTGGGTCCCTGCCGTCCACGACCCTTATCCTTATGCCCGACCTCATGGCCAACCTGACGGCCTGCAGGTCCAACAGCTCGTAGGAGCCGGCCCTGGTGGGCAGGCCCGATAGGAGCCTCACGGCTTCCTCGTAGGTCAGCTTGGGTATCTTCTCGGCCCTCGGGTCCCGCTTCGGGTCGGCCGTGTAAATGCCGTCTACGTCCGTGGCCTTCACCACCAGCTTGCAGCCCATCAGCTCTGCCGTTAGGACGGCCACCGTATCGGTCGATTGGCCCGGCTGGAGGCCCCCAAGGACCGTTATGCGCTCGGACGCCAGGGCCCTCGACAGGCTTGCGAAATCAGAAGGTATCTCGGGCACCTCACCGGGCCTTAGGAAGATGGACAGCAGGCTTGCGTTCAGCCTCGAGGCCATTATGCCCAGCTCGTCGCACAAAGCCTCGCTGGCGCCAGCTTCTCTGGCAGCCATTATGAGCTCCCTGGCCAGCTCCCCACCGCCCACCACGACCGCTAGCTTGAAGCCCTCTTTTAGGAGGCGCTTGAAGACGGATGCCAGGCCCTTGAGGACGGCTGGGTCTGGCCTCAAGGGGAAGGCAAAGCCCCCCAGCTTCACTACCCCTTTCCCCAAGGCCCGAGCCTCCTCAGCAGGTCCCTTACCTTCCGGCTGATTGGTATGCTGGCTTTCTCAAAGGCCTTCCGGTCCCTGCCGAGCGGCACGGTGGCGTCCAGGCCCACCTTGGTCGTGAGGCCCGTCTCTTGGTCCGCACTTGGGTCGAGCGTTGAGCCCCTCACGTTCCTTATCACCACGAGGTCCTCGTCGGCCTGGAACCTGGTCGCTATGGCCCACTCGACTTGCTCCGGGTCGTAGACGTCTATGTCAGGGTCAACCACGACCACGTGCTTTAGGCTCGGGTGTGCCGAGAAAGCGGCCAGAATGGCGTTCTTCGCATCTCCATCTACGTTCTTCTCTACGGCTATGACGGCGTGGAGCCAGCCACAGCCCCCTGGCGTGAGGTTCACGGCCTTAACGGACGGCACGACCTGCGAGACGGC
>CAZVRS010000228.1:0-1287 GCA_964630115.1 uncultured Candidatus Bathyarchaeia archaeon
CTCTAACCCAGTCGAGCTCGATGTCGTCAGAAGCGCTAACGGTCACCTTGCCATGCCACTTTCCATCCTTGTTATTGACAGTATAAGTTCCGCTTGATGGCGATATGCTCACACTCGGCGGTTTATCTACAACAACGTTCAGGTAGAAGGTCTTGCTCGAAGTAGCTCCGTTAGCATCCTCAGCTACAACCTTCACACTGTGATAGCCAGGTTTAAGGCTAACGGTTTTGTAGAGTGAACACGAGGAAGGATAGTTACACTTATATACTTTCTCGTCCCAGCACTTGTACTTCTTCTCGTTCTCATACCAGCACTCGTATTTTTTCTCATTCCAGCAATCCCACTTCCAGCCACACTTCTTTTCATTCCAGCATTTGTATTTCCAGTCGCAAACTTTCTCTTTCTTCCATCCGCATTTTTTCTCGTACCAACACTTATATTTCCATTCACACTCTTCGGAGCACCAGAAGCACCACCATGGTTTACTACACTCTTTCTTCCATCCACACCTCTTTTCATACCAGCACTTGTATTTCCAATCATACCAGCACTCCTTCTTCCAACCACACTCTTTCTCATTCCAGCATTTGTACTTCTCCTTGCAGACCTTCTCCGTCTTCCAACCGCACTTCTTGACCTTCTCAGTCACCCAACCGCACTTCTTCTCAGTCTTCCACCCGCAGCTACCGCACGACTTCGATGCTACCTTACTGCCATCAACGTACAGAGAAATCGCCTTGACTCCATCAGAATCACTTGCTGAAGCTGTGAAGGTTACTGACGTAGTTTTAACGGTGCCAGTGGGTGAGAGGCTGATAGATGGCCCCGAATTCCACCAAGCAATAGCTGGCTGGGCAATGAGCATTATCAGAAGTAGAATCGATATAACCTGCCTCATTAGGCAACACCTCCTACAACAGGTATGCCCTTACTGAAGTCCGTGCTCCAGCCTATTTCGGGGACATAGGCTCCAATGATCTCTGGAGGCTGAGAAATGACCCGTATCGTAACTTCATCGGCACCAGTATTGCCAGAAGTGTCGTATGCAACAACTCTTATCTTCCAAGTTCCCTCACTCAGGCTCAGGGTTTTCTCAAGATTGTAAGTCTTCTGGGAGTTCAGAGCAATCTCATCAGCATATTTCGTTCCAGAAATCCATTCCACCTTGACGGACTTTAAGCCAATATCGTCCTCAACAACTGCCTTAACAACCACATCGCTTGCGTAATACGTTTTGCCATCCGGCGGCTCGAGGATTCTTACAGTCGGTGGATTATCTGTGAAGTT
>CAZVRS010000229.1:0-1284 GCA_964630115.1 uncultured Candidatus Bathyarchaeia archaeon
GGGATACCTTGGGTAGGAAGGTCCAAATATGTATTCGTATTGACGAGGATTTGCTCAAGGAGATGGAGAAGGTCAAGGAGGAGACCGGCATACCGATAAGCCGTCAAATAGAGCTTAGGTTAAGAGGCTACGCCATAGTCAAGGCAGAGGACCTGAGGAAGGCCAGGCTAGCGCCAGATCCATTTGAGCTGGCCTTGAGGGGGCCTAAGTTCGCCAGGATAACGTTCGAGGAGTTCGAGAGGTCCTCGGAGGAGCTCCAGGATGAGCTATTCTCCACTTGAGATACTCTTGGACACGACATACCTGCTCCCCATCTTAGGAGTGGATGTCCCTGGCGTCAAGGAAGTATTGGAAGCGCTCGATAGGCTCTACGAGCAGGGTAAGGCGGTATTGTTCTACTCGCCGTTCAGCCTCCTTGAGGCAATAGGCAGGATAGCTAAGATGCCCCATGATATTGATAGAGTGAGGAACGGTCTCTCAGCCATAATTGAGTCAGGAGTTTTCAGAATAGCACTGCCATCACTAGACGGTTACGTAGGAGCCCTCATCGGCAGAGTTAAGGGCTTCAGAGACCTAATAGACCTACTGTTATACATGACGGCCAGGGATAACGGAATAAGGTTCCTAACGAGAGATAAAGAATTAATCGAGTTCATCAGGAGCATGGGCGAGGATACGAGCGTGTTCTTAAGCGAGGAAGAGCTCAAATCAATGAAATGGTGACAAAGGGGTCTGAGCCAGGTCGGCCATGAGGACGCCTCTTAGCAAAAATCGTTCTCAACGAGATTGAATTCATAAACCCAGACTTCTAGGTCAGGCCTTA
The DNA here is from genome assembly GCA_964630115.1 of uncultured Candidatus Bathyarchaeia archaeon. Lineage (GTDB taxonomy): Archaea > Thermoproteota > Bathyarchaeia > EX4484-135 > EX4484-135 > EX4484-135. Next base: position 824 of record CAZVRS010000229.1, read on the forward strand.
CATCCTCTTCGCTCATGAGATTAGATATTAAGAATTAGTCTTAGAATGCCTGTGGAATTGGAGTAGGGGTCACATCACCTCCCACTCCCCCGCAGCCCCTCCAAGCTGCGGAGCGTGGGAGATTCGGCCCTCATCCCCCAATTTCAGGGGATTTAAGAAGTATTATAAGGTTTGCGGTTTAAGAATATTTAAGAATATACGATAGGAAAGCTCATGGCTTCCTCCTCCTGCGAGCTCTAGGCCTGGGCTTCCTAGCCCTGCGGCCTCTTTTCATGAGCTCCTGGTCTGCTGAATACGTGGAAACTCTGAGCTCACGAAGAACTAGGACCTTTAGCTCTGTCAAGGTATCCGCAGCCCGCAGGGAGTCTATGAAGGGCTTAGGGAATCCCAGGACGCGCTCGTAGAACTTCAGCAGGTTCCTCACGGCCCGGTCCAGATGGTGCTTGCCTCTTTCGCACGCT
>CAZVRS010000230.1:0-1271 GCA_964630115.1 uncultured Candidatus Bathyarchaeia archaeon
CCACCGGCCTGGGTTTGGAGCCGGGCTCGAGGGCCCTACCGCTCTCGAAGAGCTCCCTGACGGTCGAGTAGTAGGCGTCGAGGCATATGTCCCTTATGTCGCTGCCCGTGTAGCCCTCCGTCATGTGGGCCAGCTCCTCGAAGTCCACGTCATCTGCCAGCTCGATGCCCCTGGTGTAGAGCTTGAACAAGCCCACACGGGCCTCGAAGTCCGGCGGCGGGACGAGGATGCGCCTCTGGAAACGCCTTATGAAGGGCAGGTCCAGGTTCCAGGGCTTGTTCGTGGCCCCTATGACGTAGACGTGGAGCTTCTTCGTCTTGTCATTTATCCCGTCCATCTCACGCAGGAACTGGTTCCTGACCCTGACCTCTCCCCCGACCTCGTTGTTGTAGGTCCCGAGCAGGCTGTCCACCTCGTCTATGAATATTATGGCTGGCCTCCCCTTCTCGGCCACCTGCCTGGCCCTGGAGAAGAGCCTGGCCACGTTCTTCTCGGCCTCGCCAAGCCACTTGTTCATTATGTCGGCCCCCGAGACCTCTATGAACTCCGCATCTATCTCGTGGGCGACGGCGCTTGCGAGGAGCGTCTTGCCGCAGCCGGGCGGGCCGAAGAGCAGTATGCCCCTCGGCCAGCCGTGGGGGAAGAGGTCGGGCCTCAGGACCGGGTATATTATGGCCTCCTTTATGGCCCTCTTCGCCTCCTCCAGGCCTACTATGTCGTCCCAGGTTATGCCGGGCTTCTTCTCGGGCCTCAGGACCACCGGCGCCTTATTACATGGCTCCCCGGCCTTCCCCCCGAGCGGCTTAGGCGGGCTGGGCTCATCGAGCGTGGGCTTGACCTTGATTTCCACGTCGACCGTCCTTAGCTTATCCTGAAGCTCCCCGACACGCTTCCTGTAGGCCTCGAGGTGGGCCCTGTATATGTGGCTCAAGGCGGGCCTTAGCTCCACGAGCTTCTCTAGGACCTTTATGGCCTTTAAATACATCCTTATGGCGTCCCCGATCCTGCCTTCCCCGTCGAGCTTGACGGCCCTGTGGGCGTAAGCCGAGGCTACCTTCTCAAGCTCCCTCACGAGCAAGGCAGGCTCCCTCTGCCTGCCCTCCTATCTTTATGAGGCCCTTCTCTAAGAGCTTCTTCAGGGCTTCTAAGACCTTCTCGGCCGGGAGGCCGAGCTCCTTGATGCACTCGCCTATGTCTATCTTGCCCCCGTTCTTCCTTATGTAATCGAGGACGAGCTTCTCGTATTCTTCGTGCGGCTCGGGAGGCTTGAC
>CAZVRS010000231.1:0-1266 GCA_964630115.1 uncultured Candidatus Bathyarchaeia archaeon
CTTCCCGGCTGCCTCAACGCTCGGGAAGAGCGGGCTGGCCGCACCAAGCCTGACCGTGGCTTCCAACCTGATGGCGTTGGTCACGGGGATGCCCACAGCCGTGGTAGGCATCGTGGGTGGCCTCCTAGAGCGCGTAGCCACGTGATCCAGGATGCTCAAGGAGCGTTCAGTAAGTGTTAAAAAGACTTCCCATTAGCGGCACAAACGGGGGAAGGATGAGGCTGAAGGCCCCGTTCCCGGAAGAGGACAAGGTGATGTCGCTCGAGGAAGCCATAAAGAAGTTCGTCAACGACGGGGATGTGGTCTACATAGGCGGCTTCCAGCTCTGCATCCCCACCGAGGCCTGCTTTGAGATCGTGAGGCAGAAGAAGCGCAACCTGACCTGCTGGACCGTGGGTCACGACACCGTCTTGGCCATAGACCTCTTGGTGGGGACTGGCTGCTGCAAGGAAGTCCACTACGGCTGGTTCGCAAGCTGGCCCGTCAGGAGGCCCCCGGCCACCATAAGGGCTTACAAGGAGGGCAAGGTGAAGCTGTATCAGTATTCCAACTACACGGCCATGATAGCCCTCCTCGGCGCCTACTTCGGCTGGACCTTCGCCCCCAGCTTGAGCGACCACGGGAGCGACTTGGTGAAGTATAACCCGAACTTGATCTACATGGAGTGCCCCTTCACGAAGAAGAAGTATGTGGCCGTGAAGTGCCCTGAGATAGACGTGGCCATAATACACTGCCAGAGGGCCGACAAATACGGGAACGGGCAGAAGTGGATGAGCCGCACGGTCAGCGACGAGTGGGGCGCTGGCGCAGCCAAGCGTGTGATAATAACTTGCGAGGAGCTCGTGCCCAACGAGGTCATAAGGCACGACCCGGACAGGACCATGATACCGTTCTGGAAGACCTGCGCCGTCGTGGAGGTGCCGTGGGGGGCCCACCCCACGGGCATGTATGGCTACTACATACGTGACCAGCCCTTCGAAACCTATGCGGCCAGGCACTTCATGCGTGAAGACCTGATGTGGAAGTTCATAGAGGAGTGGGTGCTCGGCTGCTCCAACAGGGAGGAGTATATCAAGCACTACGTGGAGAAGTTTGGGTGGGAAGCCCTCGAGAGGCTTAGGATAAAGCACCACATCTACCCGATAGCGCCCGTGGACTACGGCTACACCGGCTGGGAGGTTTTCAAGGGGGTTGAGTATCCAGTAGAGGAGGGAGGTGGGAAGTGATGTCGGGCCAGAAGAGGTACACCCTCTTCGAGATGATGGT
>CAZVRS010000232.1:0-1266 GCA_964630115.1 uncultured Candidatus Bathyarchaeia archaeon
CCCTGCATGAAATTGAGAGCGGTATTGGGAAGAGAGGTTCAGAGCTCGTAAACTACGCCTGGCACCCTCGGGAAGGGCTGAACCTCGGCCATTTACCTGGCACCCGTTATTCAGGCCACCGGCCTCTCCACGCCTATACCAGCTCCAACGGATGGCTTGAGCTTTCCTTCCTTGGCCAGCCTCATGAGGGTGCTGACCCCGATCTCGTAGAGTGGAGAACTCTCTACGAGTTCTATGTGGGCTTATTGAAAGATACTGAGGAACTCCAAGAGAGCGTGAGAAGGCTGTGTGGGGCTTGAAGCTCTGGGAGGCCCTAGAACTCTAGTGGGCCCGTCCCCTGAAGAAGACATTATTTAGCTCTAGATGACAGCTCTCTGAGGGGTCAGGCGGTGAAGGTGCTTGAGATTAAGCTGCCAGCTGAGCTGGCTGAAGAGCTAGGCTTAAAGGGCGTGAGAGAGCTTGAGAACCATGCCAGGCTCCTCTTGGCCATAGACCTGTATATGAGCGGCAAGGTATCCCTCGGCAGGGCTGCTGAATTGGCTGGCTTGTCTTACGATGAGTTCTGGGAGGCCCTCAGGGAGAGGGGGCTGAGGATAAGGGTTGGGCCTAAGAGCTTGGAGGAAGCTAGAGCTGAATATGAGGCCGCCAAGAGGTTCCTCAGATGATAGTCCTATTACGCCAGCTATTTGGTGATGTGGTGATAACGCCCGGCGTCCTGAGCGAGCTCTCTAGGGTTCCGGGAGAGGATAGGAGATCGTTAAAATGAGGAAGTAAAGAAGAAGGTTGCGAGTTAAGGTCGGTCCCGAGTTACAGGACAATGCGATTTTCTCCGCATGCCTCTCGGTCGCCGCAAGGGCTGGGGCCATCTGGTATGCCTACATGGTCGCCCCGTTGGACAAGGGCCTGGGCCGCTACCTACGGGAGGAGCTCATAAGGGCCGTTTCCTCCTAGTCGGCCCAGCGCATGAGGTGGGCCAGGGAGGCTCTGCCACCAAAAAAGCCGCTTCACGACCTGCTCATGGAGGTCATGGCCAGGATCGATGAATACGTTCACCAAGGACCTCGTTCCACCTTTCAATCCCTTTCTCGGGTGCCAGTGTGTGAGTTGCTGGCTGAAACCCCAAATCGGCACGAACTTTCAATCCCTTTCTCGGGTGCCAGGAGCGAGGGCTGTGAGGGGAAGAGAGCGTGAAGCTAGGCTTTCAATCCCTTTCTCGGGTGCCAGCTGTGTAGCATACGATTCGTGGACCGCCAGCTGGTATATAAC
>CAZVRS010000233.1:0-1261 GCA_964630115.1 uncultured Candidatus Bathyarchaeia archaeon
CGGCGCAGAGCCCACAGCCTATGCACTTCTCGGGGTCCACGACGGCCGTTATGGCTTCTGATTCGACCTCATCCTTGAACAGTATGGTGGCTGCCCTGGCGGCTGCGGCAGAGCCCTGGCTGACGGAGTAAGGTATGTCCTTTAGGCCCTGGCAGGCTCCTGCGAGGAAGATACCATCCATGGCCGTGTCCACGGGCCTGAGCTTCGGGTGTGCCTCCATGAAGAAGCCATCCGGGCCAAGCGGTATGTTCAGCTTCCTGGCCAGCTCGATGGCATCTGGCCTCGGGACGGCCGTGCTGGCCAACACGACCATGTCGGCCCTTATCTCAACGGGCTTGCCGCCTTCCGTCACAGCCCTGACGATGAGCTCGCCCGTCTCCGGGTCTTCTTCAACACACCTCCCGGCCAAGTCGACCCGTATGAACTTTATGCCGAGCTCCCTGGCACGCCTGAAGAATTCCTCATAGCCCTTGAAGTTCGTCCTCATGTCCGTGTATAGGACGTATACGTCAGCGTCTGGTATGCGCTCCTTGGCCAGGATGGCCTGCTTTATGGAATACATGCAGCAGAACCCGGAGCAGTAGATGAACTTGCCCGTCCCCCTGGAGCCGACGCACTGGATGAACACGATGCGCTTGGGCTCCTTCCCGTCCGAGGGCCTGGCTATGTAGCCTCCCGTGGGCCCGGCTGCGTTCAAGAGCCTCTCGAACTCCAGGCCGACCAAGACGTCAGGGTATTTGCCATATCCGAACTCAGGCATGTCCGTCGGCAGGTAGATGTCGAAGCCCGTGGCCACCACCACGATGCCCACGTCGAGTTCTATCTCCTCAGGCTTCTGGCTGAAGTCTATGGCGCCCGCCTGGCAGACCCTTACGCAGAGCTCGCACCTGACGCAGTTGTCGTAATCTATCGTGTATTTGAGCGGGACGGCCTGGGGGAAGGGCACGTATATGGCCTTCCTGATGGTCATGCCCATGTCGAACTCGTTCGGCACCTCCACCGGGCAATACTGAGCACATATGCCACAGCCCGTGCACTTGGACTCGTCCACGTATCTCGGCTTCTTAAGCACCCTGACCTTGTAGTTCCCTATGTAGCCTTCCAGGCCCACGACCTCCGAGTATGTGAGGAGCCTTATGTTCGGGTGCCGAGCCACGTCGACCATCTTGGGCGTCAATATGCATGCCGAGCAATCCAGGGTCGGGAAAGTCTTATCCAGCTGAGCCATGTGGCCACCTATCGACGGCCCCTTCTCGACCAG
>CAZVRS010000234.1:0-1260 GCA_964630115.1 uncultured Candidatus Bathyarchaeia archaeon
TCTGCTGGGCATCAACCACAAAATCACCTTACAGTGATGCTTCTGCTGGCTTCTTCTTTTTTATTACTAATATTGTAACATCCTCACCACAAAGTTCACGACCAATATATACTCTACCTCTATCATCAACTTTAACTTCTTTCTTCGTTATTAACTCATCAATATCTATTTCTAAAGTTATACGTGCCATTATTGGGTATTATTTACCGCTGTAAATTTAAAGATTGTGGATGTCAGATAATGAAACCAAGTTAATTTCTTGTGTCATATAACACGTAAACAGCGGGTTAAATAAACCAAAAAATTTAAATATATTGTGGGTCATATTATCCACTGGTGATATCCAATGGCGGTATGTGTTCAAGCCAGATTGGGTTGGTTTGAGAGCCACAGGGTGGACAAACAAGAAACGAGAATGGACAAAACAAACGAAACAAAACCGACATTCTTAGGGATAGAAGTAGAAGAAGCAACGTTACATATAAGAATGGGAATACTAACGTTGTTTGGTAAAAATGGCAGTGGAGAATTTGATTATGTAACGATTGAAAGAAGTTCTCCAACATTCGGCTTGGCTATGAGTTTTCTGAACAAATACGGCATTCCAATCGACAAAATCTAATTTTTTAGGTGATAAATATGAGTACGAATAAGAAAAAGTGCGATGAAATCTATGAGGGCATAGATATAACAATAAGAGTTCCAAAGATGTGGATTGAGTTTTTAGTAGATTATCACGAATGGAGTGGCTACGAAGGAAAGAAAGCTGAAGAAGTTACAGCAGAGTACGTCCAAGAGGAACTTGCAAGGGCTTTACAAGGAGAGATTAGAGACATACTAAAGAAGTTGGGCAGAGAATTTCCTATGATTTATGACAGATTCTCAAAGAAGTATCCAAAATTGGCAAGAAGCGTTAACGGTAGATTAAGATTGATTAGAGAAGGCTACGCAAAAATTGATTTTGAATAATTTTATTTTTAATTCTTTATTTTTTAAAAGAGGTGTCCTTCCTATGCTTCTTGTGGAAACAACAAACAAGTATTACAATCAACAAAGATGTCGGTATTATATTACATTTAGAGCTGTATTAATTATAATTAATACAAAGCAAACAGCAATATATTACAACAAAACAAACAATACAACAACATACAACAACAATTCCAATGGAAATCAAGAAGTGTCAGATTACAACAACAAATCAACCAATCTTATTTTTATTTTATTATGTTATTTTATTGAGGTTGTTGGTATTACAAC
>CAZVRS010000235.1:0-1253 GCA_964630115.1 uncultured Candidatus Bathyarchaeia archaeon
ACGTGTATCGATGGAACCTTGTAGGTCACGACGAGCTTAGGCCTGTAGTTCTTCGTGGCTTCCTCCGAGGAGTAGAAGACGACTACGCCCGTGTAGCCGCTCGTGCCGAGTAGCGCGATGCCCCGATTAGCTTTAGCGCCGCTCATCCACTTCTCGACGAGCGTCTTAAGGGATATAGTGTAGGTCTTACCCGCGGTGTCCGAGCTCTGAACTATGAAGTTCGCGTAGGAGCCGTAGGACCCCGGTCCATCGTACGAGCGGCTTGGCTGGTTATTCCAGGTTAACGTGGATTCGCTCCATGGGTCTTTAACGGCCATTACCCAGAGGCGCTGCTGAGTGGTTAAGTAGTACTTCGTTTTAAGGGTTAGCTTAAGGTAAGCGCTAACTATGATCGCGTTACTCGGTATCCCCGATAGCGGGAAGTATATGTACGCGCGGTACTTGTAGCCGTTCTGGTGGATGCCAGCGTAGAACGTGCTCCAGCCTCCGTAGTTGTTGTTCGGATAGCCCTCAAATGCGAATGTATCCTTAGAGGCGTAGATCGTTTTAACGTAGGTCGCGGCCTCGGCTGAAGGAGCTACGAGGAACGGCGCTATAAGGGAGAGGAGCAGTAGCGTTGGTAGAAGAGCGCTTACGACTCTCTCAAGAGGGGAAATCCTACCCATTATACGACCTCACTTAAGCGGTTCTACCGTGAACCACCTCTATATAAAAGTTTGCTTTTTCCTCTAAGCTGGATATGTTTGATCAAAGCTTATCGCTGTTTTGAAAATAGATAGCCTTTTCCCTCGCTAATGCCGGGCAGAGGAGGGTTCCTGCTCTTCCCTTTTTACAGAGAAATAATTATTTCCTTCGATACGTGTGCCATGGAGTTTAGTGCATGTGTTTAAACCCGCCTAGCTAATCGCTAAGCCTAGCAACAGGCCTAGTGGCGATAATGTTAGCTCCGGAGCCAGCTACGTTCTCGAGTATTACCTGACCGATGCTAACTGGCGCCTTAACCCTGACCCTAGATAGCTCCTTCATGATAGCGGGGATGAGCTCCTTTGGGACGGGCCTATCCGTCTTCACGGACACGGTAGGTAGGTCGCCTCCCTCCACGAGGACTACGCTCATGACTACGCGCATCGGCTTAACAGCCTCCTGGACCGCGTACTCCCTACCCCGCGGGCACCCGTACCCCCTAACCTCGACCACCTTGCCCCCACGCTTGACGACCTCTACCGTGCAGCCGATCGGGCACACGATACACG
>CAZVRS010000236.1:0-1252 GCA_964630115.1 uncultured Candidatus Bathyarchaeia archaeon
AAGAATGGTGTCTTCTTTCTTAAGAGAAGCAAGCTTCATTGTGCTTGTTCCAAGAACAATAAATGTTATATCAATGGTTCCTTTTTCTTTGTCCCAGTCTGCAAGTGACATAGGAAATCTTTCACCTTTTTCATCTACTCTAAGTATCACAAATTGACCTGGCTTTGCTGCTTTTGCAATCTCTGGTGCTTCAACCTTTATGTGAACAATATTTGGTGCAAGAACTTCCCTTTCAACTATTTTATACATGATCTTATCCCTCCTTTCTTATCCTTACGGCAGTTACCTTAAACTCAGGGATCTTTGCAACTGGATCAACTTCCCTTGATGTAAGCACATTTGCACATGCCTCACTGAAATGGAATGTCATAAAGATGACTCCTTCAGGAGACCTTTCAGTAATCTTTGCCTTTGCCTTTACCTTTCCTCTTCTTGATTCTACTTCTACCACATCCCCATCCTTTATTCCAAGTCTTTCTGCATCAGATGGATTTATCTCAACAAACTCTTCACCTCTTATATATGAAAGATCAGAAACCCTTCTCGTCATAGTCCCTGTATGATAATGAAAGAGAATCCTTCCTGTTGTAAGGATAAATGGAAATTCCTTGTCTGGAACTTCAGCTGATGGTCTGTATTTTATAACAGAAAACTTTCCCTTTCCTCTAACAAATCCATCTTTGTGAAGTATAGCTGTTCCTGGATGATCCTTTGATGGACATGGCCATTGAATCCCTTCAGCATCTATCCTTTCATATGTAATTCCAGCATATGATGGTGTAACAGAAGCTATTTCCTTCATAATCTCTGAAGGATCACTGTATGAAAACTGTGAAGAATATCCCATCCTCTTTGCTATCTCACATATAATCTCCCAGTCCTCCTTCGCCTCACCAGGTGGACTTACAGCTCTTCTTACCCTCTGAACCCTCCTTTCTGTATTGGTAAATGTCCCTTCCTTCTCAAGTGGCCTTGCTGCAGGAAGAACTACATCAGCAAGTTTTGCTGTCTCTGTGAGAAATATGTCCTGAACTACAAGAAAATCAAGCCTTTCAAGTGCTTCCTTCACATGGTTTATGTCTGGATCTGATACAGCTGGATTCTCTCCTATCACATAAAGCGCCTTAAGCTTCCCTTCATAAGCTGCCTCCATCATCTCTGTAACCGTAAGTCCTACCCTTTCAGGAAGACCTTCAACCCCCCATGCCTCCTCCATCTTCTTCCTTACAGCAGGATCGTCTACCCTCTGATA
>CAZVRS010000237.1:0-1251 GCA_964630115.1 uncultured Candidatus Bathyarchaeia archaeon
ATAGCCCCCGTCAGGAAGCTGGTGGGCTTTGGCGCAAGGGCCAAGACGCCAGCACAGGGCGAGGCCGTCATAGGGGACGGCCTGGTGGGCGGCCGCTACAAGGAGCTCGTGGAGCACGTGGGCATAAGGGGTGCTAAGGGCACCGTCCTGGATTACGTCCTCATAGGCTCATGGCCCGAAGTGCTGAAGAGGTATGGCGTCAAGGCCCGACTGGTCTACGGTGGTGGGGGTTGAGGAAGGTCAGGATAGGCCTGACGGGCCTCACGTTCGACGCAGCCCATTACACGCCCTCGGGCGGGAAGTGCGAGGACCTGCACGGCCACACCTTCACGGTTGACGTGGAGATAGAAGGCATCCCGGGCGAGGACGGCATGGTCATGGACTTCAGGGACCTGAAGGAGAAGGTCAAGAGCGCCCTTTCCTCCTGGGACCATGCGCTCGTGGTCCCCGAGCAAGACGTGGCCAAGCTGAAGCTGGAGGGGCCCTTCGGCCTCAAGCTGAAGGTCATAAAGGGCCCTGCCGCCACGACAGAGTGCATGGCCATCCAGCTGGCCGACGAGCTGCGTGATGCCCTGGGCCTGCCCGTGAAGGTGAGGGTCTGGGAGGGGCCCGGCAAGTATGCCGAAGCCACCTCGGCCTGACGTGCGAATACGTTAAATTCCCGTGAGGGCCTTTGCCGGGAGGTGAGTAATACGGTCAAGGCCGGGCCAGCCGACATAAAGGACTCCGAGCCGGGCGTCAAGCTCAGGATAGACAGGGTGGGCGTCAGGGGCATAAGGACGAGGTTCCCAATAAAGAGCCCCTGGGGGACCCTCGTCTACGAGGCCGAGGTAGATGCCTACGTCGAGCTCCCGCCCGACAAGCGTGGCGTCCACATGTCGAGGAACATAGAGGCCTTCGCCGAGGCCATCTACGAGGCCAGGCTGAAAGAGCACTCCACGACCGTCGAGGGCCTGTTGGCCGAGGTAGCCGAGAAGCTGCTGAAGAAGCACGATTACACGCAGAAGGTCGAGGTGGTGGCTAGGACGGCCTACTTCTTCGACGTGGGGCCCAGGAAGGGCATGTCTGAGCCAGTTGACGTGGTCATAAGGGTCGTCAAGTCGAGGAACGGCGAGGAAATCAGGGAGCTGTCCGTATCGCTCCTCGGCCTGACGGTATGCCCCTGTGCCCAGATGACGTTCAGCCTGAAGGAGGGCACGGAGCTGCACAAGAGCCCAAGCCACACCCAGAGGGCCAGGCTCACGGCCACCA
>CAZVRS010000238.1:0-1246 GCA_964630115.1 uncultured Candidatus Bathyarchaeia archaeon
GGAGCAGATGCAGTCGTGAGGTATGAGCACGCCAGGGACCTCGGCGATGTCATCGAGGTCTTACAGCCCGTCCCGCCCGGCTCCTGCGTGGACAAGGCCGGGAAGGACGTGAAGGCCGGCCAGGTGGTCCTCGAGCGTGGGAGGCCCATCAGGGTGCCTGACATGGCCATCATGCTCGCCCTCGGCCTTAGGACCGTCAGGGTCTTCAGGAAGCCCCGTGTGGCCGTGATGTCCGTGGGCGACGAGCTGGTGGATGCCGGAGCGGAGCTGGAGCCCGGCTCCGGCAAGGTGAGGGACGTGGACAGGCCCATGGTCGTGGAGCTGGCCCGGGAGCTCGGTGCCGAGCCTCTGGACATGGGCATACTGCCCGACGACGTCGCTGCCATAAGGGAGGCCGTCTCGGAGGCCCTGTCCAAGTGCGATGCGGTGATGACCATAGGAGGGGCATCGGTGGGCAAGCCCGACCTGGTCCTTGAGGCCCTGGAGGGCCTTGAGGGCATCGAGGTAGTGGTCAGGAGGGTATCCATGAGGCCGGGCAGGCCCATTATACTGGCCCTGGCGGGGAGGAAGCCCGTGATCTGCCTCCCAGGCCCACCGGTGGCCTGCTTTCTGGCCTTCCAGGTCTTCGCCAGGCCCGTCCTGCTGAGGCTGGCGGGCGTAGAGCAGGGCCTGAGGGCCCTCTGGCCCACCATAAGGGCACGCCTGGCCAGGAGGGTCCCGTCGAGGGTGGGCTTCACGGACCTCATCAGGGTGAGGCTCCTCCTCGGGCCAGGTGGCGATGTCCTAGCCGAGCCGGTTGCCATGAGGGGTGCTGGCGTCCTCTCGAGCCTCGTGAGGGCGAACGGCATCCTCGTGGTGCCCGAGGAGCTGGACGTGCTGGAGGAAGGCTCTTACGTCGAGGTCATGCCCATCGGCCCCTTCGAGCTCGTGGGAGAAAGGCCAGGAGGCTGTGGAGGTTGAGGACCAGGTTGTTGATGGGCCTCCAAGAGGCCCTGGAGGCGATAATGAGTGCCCTCGAGCCGGGGCCCCTCGGGACCGAGGAGGTAAGGCTCGAAGAAGCCCTCGGCCGGGTCCTGGCCGAGGATGTTGAGGCCCCGATAGATGTGCCGGGCTTCAGGAGGGCCCTCATGGACGGTTACGCCGTGAGGGCCCAGGACACCTTCGGTGCGAGCGTGGAAGAGCCCGCCAGGCTAAAGCTGGTCGGGCGTGTCGAGATGGGGCAAGCGGCAACCGTCTCGGTCGGCCC
>CAZVRS010000239.1:0-1227 GCA_964630115.1 uncultured Candidatus Bathyarchaeia archaeon
TCAGGACGCTCGACCGCTGGGCGTTGGCGGGCCCGCCGGGATTTGAACCCGGGACATCCGGGTTAAAAGCCTCGCCCGTGGGCGGGCCCGCCAAAAGGCCAGGATAGGTCGGGCTGGGCCAGATTTAGTAGCCTAAGACAAAAACGAGCTGAGTTAACCGGCCCTTACCGGTATTGGTAGAAGCCCCTCCCGGCTTTCTTGCCCGTCCAGCCCTTGGAAACGTATTCCTCTAGGAGCGGGCAGGGCTTATACATCTCCAGGCCGTATTTCTCGTAGAGCTCCTTCAGCTTCTCCACGACCTTGTCCAAGCCCATCCTGTCGCCTTGCTCGCAGGGGCCAGAAGGCCAGCCCGTGCCGAGCTTCATGGCCGTGTCTATGTCCTTGGGCTCTGCCACATCGTCGTGGACGAGCCATGCGGCCTCGTTGACGGCCACGGACCAAGAGCGGTCCGTGTCCCACTCGCCCACCCTGTCGAATGGTATGCGTGGCCTGCCGGTCGACCAATCGTAGAAGCCAGCACCGCTCTTCTGGCCCAGCTTCCCCTCCTTCACCAGCTCCTCGACTATGGGGCAGGGCTTGGCACGCTCGCCGTAGGCCTCATACATGACCTTCCCGACCTCGAGGATTATGTCGAGGCCCACGTAATCGGCCAGCTCGAAGATGCCCATCGGGAAGCCAGCATCATACTTCATGGAGGCGTCAACGGCCTCCTTGTCCACCTCGCCCTTGTGGAGGGCCCAGAAGGCATCTAGGAAGACGGGCATGAGGATGCGGTTCACTATGAAGCCCCTCACGTCCTTCTTGCACAGAACGGGCGTCTTGCCGAGCTTCTTGGCCAGCTCCATGACGGTCCGGATGGTCTCATCGCTTGTGTCCTCGCCCTTTATGACCTCTATGAGCTGCATGAGCTGGGGCGGGTTGAAGAAGTGCATCCCGGCCACCTTGTCGGGCCTCTTGGTCGCCCTGCCCATCTCGGTTATGCTCAGGCTTGACGTGTTGCTGGTCAGGATGGCATGTTCGGGCATGAGGGAGTCGAGCTTGGAGAAGACCTGCTTCTTTATGTCCAGGCGTTCCACGACGGCCTCTATGGCGAAGTCGGCATCTTCCACGTAGCCCTCGTAGGTCGTGGTGGGCTTTATGCGGGCCAGGGCTTCCTCAGCGTGCTCGGGCCTTATGCGCTTCTTCTCCACGAACTTGTTCAGGGACCACTTTATCTTCTCCATGGCC
>CAZVRS010000240.1:0-1215 GCA_964630115.1 uncultured Candidatus Bathyarchaeia archaeon
CGAGGATCAGGCCCGATACCCGCTGGGCCAACCTTATGTCGCCCGTCTCGACGTAAAGTTCCAGGGCAGCCCTCAGCCTTGGCGGTTGGGACCTTATGAAGTCCCAATCGGCCATCTCACGCCTCAGCTTGCGTGCCTTGCGTTCGTATTCCTCCCACTTGCGCCTGAGTTCCTCAGGGACTACGATTTCTTCCGACGTGCCCGAGCACCTCCCTTATGACCGATTCGAGCTCCTCCTCAGGGAATACGTGGAGCGTTTCCCGTTCATACCGCCTGAAGAGGTCCCTTATATCTTCCTCGCCCCTCGCCTCGACGAGCCCTCTCACCAAGCACTCCCTCAGGACCTCCAGGGAACGCCACACCTCGACCCCGGAGAGCTCGGGAATCGCCTCCCTCACCATTATGGCTCCCCTGTTCTCCGTGAGGACCACGTAGCCATGCTCACGGCCCATGACCAAGCATACGGCTTCCGGCATGTCCAACCTCCTTATGCCGGGGATGGTGTAGGAGATCCTCACCAAGCGGCTTGTCTCCTCGAGCTGCCTTGGCGTGGGCGTGAACAACTGCAGCCTCTCCCGGCCCATCTCCCTAGCGATCCATAAGAGGGTGCTCTCGGACCTGACCTCGGCTAGCACCTGCTCTGGAACTACCACCAAGTCAAATAGTTTGAACAAGAGGCCCCTAAGGCTGAACCTGGCCCAATCTATGAGGAAACATGTATCGGCAACCCCTATCAACTAGATCACCTTCGGTATCCTCGCCCTTATCCTGAGCTCGTTCATCTCCTCGATCGTGATGCCAGCTATCCTGGAGGCCACGTATAGGTCGTCGTCCTCGACCAGATACTCAAGTGCTGCCCTTATCCTGGGCGGTTGGGACCTTATGAAGTCCCAATCCGCCATCTCACGCCTTATCCTCCTGGCTTCCTCGTCCAGCTTCCTGAGCTTCTCCAGCCTCCGCCTTGCCTCTTCCTCCATGCCATATTGGGTCGGCGGCCGCTCTAATTAAGATTGACCTGCCGTGCGGCCACACGCTAATAACTGCCCTCGGGCCGCACGTGGTGGCCATGGAGCTCAAGCCACCTTGGGCGGTGGAGAGGAAGATGCTGGTGAAGGCAGAGGACGAGACGGACCCCAGGTATGGCTACAAGCCGGAGGAGAGGCCCCTGGACGAATACATACGCTTGGGCGTCGTGAACTTGGATAAGCCGCCTGG
>CAZVRS010000241.1:0-1205 GCA_964630115.1 uncultured Candidatus Bathyarchaeia archaeon
GGCCAGGGCAGCAGCACCCCATATCTTCTCGCTCGCCTGCCTCAGGTCGCCCTTCCTCAGCTCCTCCTCGGCCCGGTCTAACAGGGCCTCAGCGGCCTCCCAAAATGCCTCAGCGGCCTCGGATGGGCTAGCGTCCTTCAAGGCCAAGTTGAGCACTAGTTCCTCAACGCTCATCTCCTCCGCCTCGGCCAACTCCCTGAGCCTCCTGTAGGCGGCCTCAGGCAGCACCAGGATGGGCACGGCAGGCCCCCACGGGCTCCTCTCGACGGCGTGTATTAAGGCTTAGAGCTTGGCTCCCCGTGGACGTGGCTACAGCAGTGTTGGGAGGGCCACGTAGGCGAAGGCGTTGCTGGAGGCGTGTATTAGTATGGCCGGGTAAAGGCTCCCCCTAAGAGCTTGTAACTTCTCTCTTAGAGGGGGCGCTATTTCCGGGCAATTTCTCTTATCCTATTCACGAAACCGGGGAGACCACGCTCAGAATCGTCTATCTCAAAGCCCTTTTTAGACCAACCAGTGCGCTTCCAGAAGAAGTATATCTCAATGCCTTCTCCTTCAAAGGCATCTATTATCCTCTGCCGAATATCTTCCTTACAGCAGCCGCAAAAAACGAGCAATTGACGACCTCTTATAGGAACCCTCCTCATAAACTTTCGAAATCTGCTCAGCTCGTCTTCATAGGAAAGCCACCCTTTTTCATCAAGCGTCTTTTTAACGCTTATGCCTGCAATCCAATCGACGGGCTTTGTGCGCCAGATTATGTAATCTAAGGGACCCCAATCAACAAAGGCATGACGTGCCTCGCTATCCCCTAGGGCAACCGATAATAATTCTTCGGTTACCATCTCAAAGACACGCCCACCTGCTGCTTTGGAAGGCAAAGCCCCGAGAGTATGTGCTACGCATTCAAACAAATTATACTTAGTGGCTATTTCTATTATCTCTGCATCAAGCTTTCCTCTTAAGGACTCAGAGTAGGGACCTAAAATGGAGAGCACTTTTCCTTTGAATCTGCTACGCTTCTGCTTATACTTGAGTTTCACGTCTTCTATGACATCATTCACGTCTTTATACTTTAATGTACCGGCCTTCTCGTTGCGCTTCTCTATGATAAGGCCTATCATGTAAGGATGCAGCCCCTTCAGCCTTTGAATTAGGAGTTCGAGCGACACATCTTACGCCTCCTGTCCGCCACGCAGAGGCCGTTC
>CAZVRS010000242.1:0-1190 GCA_964630115.1 uncultured Candidatus Bathyarchaeia archaeon
GGATTGAAAGACGTGCACCGACTCGTTGATGTCGGGCTCATAGCGAATCTGGCACCCGAGAAAGGGATTGAAAGCGTCTGGCAAGGCCTCAATATCCCTGAGCCTAAGCGAGACTGGCACCCGAGAAAGGGATTGAAAGTATTACGGCTGTGCGTCATCAGCCACCACCAGGCACCATCTGGCACCCGAGAAAGGGATTGAAAGACTTAAGGCCATCCTGAGGTGGTTGAATGGCGAGACTCCCCTGGCACCCGAGAAAGGGATTGAAAGGGAGAAGCACGGTTATATCGTGGAAGAGTGAAGCCCGCCCCACTGGCACCCGAGAAAGGGATTGAAAGTTCTTCACGCTCTTGTAGAGCCCGTCCACTAGGTGCCCGTTCCTGGCACCCGAGAAAGGGATTGAAAGATTCACACTAAGCTAATCTATGCTTATGTGGCCCTCAGCCTGGCTGGCACCCGAGAAAGGGATTGAAAGTGACCGCCCTGGCCATGGTCCTAATGTCCACGGCGTTACTGGCACCCGAGAAAGGGATTGAAAGTCTCCTCAGCAAACCTCTTCAACATAGGCTTGATATGCTCTCTGGCACCCGAGAAAGGGATTGAAAGGGAGAACCCGCCACCCAATGCTAATATCGTGCTTGAGATAGAATACTGGCACCCGAGAAAGGGATTGAAAGACAGCCTTGACCTTCTTAGCCCAGAGCTTGCTTGTGGCTTTCCTCCTGGCACCCGAGAAAGGGATTGAAAGTGCGGGCTCAGGTCCTTGCGGCCGGCCATGACCTTCGCACGCTGGCACCCGAGAAAGGGATTGAAAGACCATACGCCATAGCTTACCCTTGGGCCACGGGGGTATTATCTGGCACCCGAGAAAGGGATTGAAAGGGATTAGTGAGGACATGAGCATGGCTGAGGCCAGCAAGCTCACTGGCACCCGAGAAAGGGATTGAAAGTGGACAGCGGTCATGGAAAGCCCGGAAATAAGGAGGAGCTGGCACCCGAGAAAGGGATTGAAAGATAGTTGATGCTCTGAGGCTTTCCTTCGCCAAATTCCTCTCCTGGCACCCGAGAAAGGGATTGAAAGTTCCCCATACAGAACTCCACAAGGGCCTTTATCACGCCGGCATCTGGCACCCGAGAGAGGGATTGAAAGATTGATACCACTAGGTCTATCGTCTTCCTCTCCTCAAGAT
>CAZVRS010000243.1:0-1177 GCA_964630115.1 uncultured Candidatus Bathyarchaeia archaeon
GTTGCGAGGAGAAACAAAATTTGATTTATTGTATTGGGTTTCCTATTGTTACTTTTGGCTCTATTTCAGCATATTTTCTTACAAGTATCCAATCAACAGCAACTCTAGGACTATCCCAATTACCCATTGAAATTCTAATTTGATCACTAGTGTAGACATGTGTTTTATGTGACGTAATCAACTCTCCATCATAATATGATGAGAGACTACCACTAATATACTTACCAATAAGCCGTCTCCAATCAAAAACAGCAGTTTTACTTCCCATAGCAACTATGTTACTATCAATGTAAATTGAATGAGGAAATTCCCACATATTCAATGGTTTAACGCCTATATACGTATGCACATGGGTAAATCCCGCTGAAAAATCTACATCGCCAGACGTATAACCTATAAACTTCACCATCAGCTCTACCACAACTTGATTCGGATTAAATGATCTTTTACTTTTTATATATACCCCTCTATTATTATAATCTCTAAAGTAAATAACAGACCTACCATCAACAATTGTTACATACGCCTTTCTCGTATTACTTATTACCCATTTATTTTTATCTAATCTATTAAAATCGTCAAAGAATATAAATACTTTGTCACCATTACTTTCCGAAGAAACATCTCTACCACTCCAATACACATATATAGTCTTGTTCTCTCTCGCACTAAGATTAACTTTGACCCAAAAGACTAGTTTTCCAGTTGATGGTTTTTGTTCAATCCAAAACGGTAGCTTACCAGCGGTTTCGTTGTAAGGATCGATCATAGCTTCCGTAACCCTTAAGTCTCTACCATCTGGCTGAATTCCAGCTAATATAGACTTATCAATAGTAATTCTAACTTGATAATCGTCTAGTGGAGAATTCATTAAATTTTCAATATAGACTTTCAAGATATGTACGTCTGGTGGAATTGTTGTGTTTAGTAAAATATCATGCGTATTATATGCACTCAAAGCGTAAGCATATATTTTATAAGAATTTGCACCCATGACTGTTTGTGAAACTTTAGTTGCTGCATATCCACTTTCATTAGTAATTACTCTCGAAGGATTGAACACTACATTAGAACTATTTGCTGAAAATACGACATCACAGTTGGGTAATGGCTGACCATTGCCAGTTACATATGCTATTATCGTTTTTTGTGAATATCCATCGGTATCCCAACCTTC
>CAZVRS010000244.1:0-1164 GCA_964630115.1 uncultured Candidatus Bathyarchaeia archaeon
CCTTCCTTTTGCGTCTCCTTCAAGCAAAACCTTCAAAAATGCACGGTTAAACATGCCCATTTCGTCTTGAAAGTCTGCATAGGTTTCGTTCATAGCCTTCCCACCGATGATCACTGGCGCGTCCTTCATGAACTCTGGAACAGTCAAGTCTAAGGTCACATTTGTAAAGGGAGTATTTCCAGTGATGAAAACTTGGCCATTTCTTTTCGCAATTACCGTCTCATTATCGGTATGGACGCTCCAAATTATGCCCTCATAGTCTATCTCTTTGATTTCTTGAATATAGTCATGTTTGCTTTCTGTTAAGGTTAAGTGGTATTGAGGCTTTCCTGACGACTTTGTCCTTTTTCTGGATGAGAAATTGAAACCTGCCAAAACTGCGAGAGCCTCCAAGGCTTCCGAGATTTCTATGCTTGTGGTGCTTATTCTCCTTCTGTGCTTTTCGTTCCAGCCGTCTCCTTTAACATAGGTTTCCAAGAAAATCCGAGCCTGTCTTTTGCTCAGACGATAAAGCCATTTCGGAGGGACTTTCTCGTATCCACCGAACCACCTGCGAATAATTTTGCTTGAAGCCGGCGATAATCTGATGTGTTTGCAATCACCCCATCCCTCCTGATCTCTCACTTCAAATTCAAGGTTGAAGTGGTTTAGCAAGTCAATGATTTCTTTATATTTTTCTGGATTTGCCTTTTCTGATTGATAGATACTCACTCTATGGCTTCCGTCTTTTTCTATAGAACCCTCTGAAATAATCCAAGCCATCAACTTTAACTGTTCATCACTGACATCCAAGTCCGGGTTACTATTTTCACCAACAACAGGAACAGGAATTGGCGACTTAAAAGTTAGAAGTTCTTCAACCTCCTGCATTTTATACTTCTTTGAGCCGAAAACCCGTCTCACCACCCGATGATGAGGAGAGACAAGCTGGTTTTGCGAGCGATTTCGTAAATTATACATTTTACCCCGATATTTTCTTACGAAAAGAGTCTTTACAGGTTTCATTTCAATCTCATGTGTCTCCAAGTTAAAAGTGTAAATTATATCACCGACCTTGACTTGATTGTATGATTTCCAGCCATCTAGAGTTAAGATTTTGGTGTCCTCTGAAAGACATTGGAAGCCCACCCGTGTTGGCACATTTATGTTGAATACGAACTCTTG
>CAZVRS010000245.1:0-1153 GCA_964630115.1 uncultured Candidatus Bathyarchaeia archaeon
CGTTGGCGGCCTGCCAGAGCGTCCTGTCCTGCTTCATCTTGGCCAACAGGGCCTCGTTAGCGAATATTATGGCTGGGACACGCATGTCGGGCCTATACTTGGGGATACGCCAGGTGAATTCATCTACCTTCTCTATCGGTATCCGCTCGCTCAAGCTCACCACCGGCGATTTTGAGAAGGGCGTTCTATTTAAGCAGTTCTCCGGGCCGAGCCACTGAGGGCCTCTAGCTCGGGCGTGAGGTGGCCGTAGATGACCACGCCGTTCCTAAGGGCATCTAAGATGAGGGGGTTGCCTTCCTCGGCCGATCTGACCGCCTCCCCTAATCCGTAGACCACTATTTCCACATCAACCCCTCTCACGTTCCTCAGGAAGAACCGCTCTTGCTTGCCCGGGGCTCGCTCGATTAAGATGAGCAGGTCTATATCGCTCATCCCACGAACGAATTCCCCCCTGGCCAGAGAGCCGATCACCAGGATGACCACCGGGGAAAGGGCATTTATCAACTCGGCCAAGACGTCCCTCAGGCCCTCATAGAGGTCCCCAACGTTGGGCCTGCTGAGGAGCTCACCTAATTTCGTCTCCCACGAACTTGAAGATGGCTTCCGCATCTTCTATCGCCCTCCTGGCATCTTCCAAACCGTAGTGGATGTGGGGAGGACCGTAAGGCCATACGTTAGGATACCTGGTCGGGATGTAAAACCTATCCAGGGCGTCTGCTCTATCGAGCAATTCCCTCGGGACCTCTAAGCCGTGCTCGGAGGCCACCTCTAATAATCTTAAAACGCTGTAGGTAGGCTCGAAAACACCAGCCCTATTTATCAAAAGGGCCTTTAAGGCCTTCTCGGCTGCTTGCTGTGCGAAGAAACACGCTTTAGAATACCTGCCCAGCCTGAGCAAGTCCTTGGCTGTCGAGAGGTCGTCTTCCGCCTCCCTGAGCCAATCCAGGTATCTCCTAGCGGCCATGACCCACCCACGTGGCCCACGGCCTATTTAAATAGGCCCCTCGGGGCCTCCCAAGCCTTATATCAAGCTGGCCGGATGTCCGACCGGAGCTGATGGGAATGGTCATGGTGGAGATAAGGATCCACGGCCGTGGTGGCCAGGGTGCCGTGACGGCTGCCCAGCTCATAGCTGAGGCCGCCTTCAGGGAGG
>CAZVRS010000246.1:0-1153 GCA_964630115.1 uncultured Candidatus Bathyarchaeia archaeon
GTCTAAGGTCTTCTGGATCTTCAACATATGGTCCCATTGTCATAATTCCCTGAACCTTTATGTTCTCAAGACTTGATATCTCTTTTATGAGATCTATTGTTTTTTCAGGAATAACACCTGCTTTTTGTGGCTCTTCAGCAATGTTTACCTCTACGAGAACTGGCATAACCTTTCCTATCTTTTTGCATTCCTTGTCTATTGCCCTTGCAATCTTAACAGAATCAACAGTCTGTATCATGTCAAATATCCTTACTGCTTTTTTTGCCTTGTTTGTCTGAAGATGTCCTATCATGTGCCATTTTACTCTGTTTCCAATCATTCTATATGCCCTTTCTGCTTCCTGAACATAATTTTCTCCAACAACCTGAATTCCTGCTTCAACTGCCTCAAGGATCTCCTGAGGAGTCCTTGTCTTTGCTGCTGCAACAAGGATGACACCTTCTGGAATCTCTTCAAGCAGTTTCCTTACATTCTCCTTTATTGACATTGAAAGCCTGGTTAGGCAAAGTGTAAACTTTTACACTTTGCCTGCGGATGTAAATCTCCCCCATCCGCAAGGGAATTTACATCCCTGCCACCCCCAGTGTGTGGCAGTAGCCGTGGGACTTTCACCCACCTCCTGCCATACTCCCTTCTTAGGGCGAGCATAAGCTCTGGCAGGCGGGCTTTTAGCCCAGCTACCTCCATAACCCGCCATGCTGTCTTGACCCACCGTTCTTCTCGGCAGGTAGAGCTGGATATGTCCTTCCTTCGGTCATCATCCAGCTCCCCAGCATAGCAAGCTATGAAGGCTTTTAATGGCTTTGTTATCCTTTCCTTATATCCAAGTCCTCTTCTCGCTATTACAAATGCTGCTGCAAGATGAGGGTTCAGATTATAAATTACTGCATATTTTAAAAGCCCAATCTGAGTCGTATATGCTGGGTTTACAGCTCTTACTTTAATGCCTTCCTTGTATGCTCTGGAATTTATGGCTCTGATCAAAGCAGATCTACAGAAGTTGTTAAATATTCTTCTAATTCTTCTCCTTCTGAAAAATTTCACTGTATTGTCTTTAGTAGCTGACCTTAAGTTGAGCCTTTCAATTATTATCCCTTTCCTTTTAGATTTTGCCCATTCAACTAATTCTTTTGCATACTGAAAGATTAAATAC
>CAZVRS010000247.1:0-1148 GCA_964630115.1 uncultured Candidatus Bathyarchaeia archaeon
CCTCCTTTTTTGCCATATCCTTCTTATTATGTTTGATGTAAAACACAGTTTTACCTTTACATCAGGAAATGCCTTCTGAACACTCTTTTTTATGTCAAGAATGTCTCTTAGTGTTTCAGGATATGTGGTTCCAAAACATGCTATGACTATAGCTTTTTTTGAATCATCACTCTTCATGGCATACCCTATCTTTGTAAAAACAAAAGAACAAACAATTGCCAGAAACAGAAAGGATGTTTTTTTTAACATAACTAAACCTCCTTAACAATTTTTTTTAAAAGCTAAATTCTCCTCTTATCATTCCAGCCCATATGTCATTGTTATCATTGTTTCCAAGTGGATTCTCCACATATTGCAGATCAAATGTAAGAGCAAAATTTTCTGAAAATACAAACTTGTAATAAGCCTCTCCATGATATTCCGTATGATGATCTTTGAAAGCATGATTTGCCTTAAGTCCTGCAAATCCTATCCCTATCTCATCACTCCTTCTTCCTGGTATTATCCCCCTTAAAACAGCTCCAAGACTGTAATATACTGGTGCTTCATATACCTCATCATTCTGATATCCAAATCTCCCAAAAACTCCTATCCTTTCTGTCAGATACTGATCAAAGCTAATTCCTACCCCCCATCCTTCATCTGTCCCTGTTCCGTGAATCTTTTCATGCTTGTATGTCTGAACCCATCCATACAGTCTGTAATTCCCTGACATTCCTTTTATGGAAGTTGAATACGTAATCTGTCCTGCAATAAGTGGGCGTCTGAAGAAATTACTCCATTTGTCCTTCTGTCTTTCTTCCTCATTCCTTGGCCATGAGGATGATTGAATAAGTGCTGTGAATGTTACGTCTTTTAATGGCTTAAAAAACTTCGGATTAAAGCTTACTGCAAAAATAGGTCCATATTCGTCTTCGCTGTCAAACATTGGATTGTTTACAAATGGCTTCCCTACAAACTGACTGCATTCGTCATTCGCAAATTCATTTTCATCTACAAATGCAAATGGCTCTGTCTTTCCAAAAGAAATACTTAGCATCCCTTCAAAAAGCTTCTGTGTATAATATGCCTCAAGAACGTCTATCTCACTGTCATCTGGATTGTCGTCATTTAATGTATTCAGATCAGCAAAAACTGCTCCTCCTTCT
>CAZVRS010000248.1:0-1143 GCA_964630115.1 uncultured Candidatus Bathyarchaeia archaeon
GGTCCGTGAAGCCCATCCCCGCCTCCCTCTGGCACCCGAGAAAGGGATTGAAAGACTCCTGGAGGACCACGTAGCCCTCGCTGTCGGGGTCCTGGCACCCGAGAAAGGGATTGAAAGAAGCCTGGAGCTGGGGCGATATGACGCCCCTGCCCCTGCTAGAGGCCCTAAAACAACTGGCACCCGAGAAAGGGATTGAAAGCTCATCAGGCTGGCCCAACTGTGCTTCGCTGCCACCCTCCTGGCACCCGAGAAAGGGATTGAAAGTGGAGAAGCACGTGGACCTGTCCGAGGTGGTGAGGGCCTTCCCTGGCACCCGAGAAAGGGATTGAAAGTAGCGGGTGAGCTGGCGAAGATAATCGATTTAGTCTTCTGGCACCCGAGAAAGGGATTGAAAGGACAGTAGCCTGAGCTTCTTGACGTGCCTTGAGTAGAACTGGCACCCGAGAAAGGGATTGAAAGTCCCTCCTCCTGTCCCGCTCCCTATTGCGCTCTATCTTCCTCTGGCACCCGAGAAAGGGATTGAAAGCTCGGTAGAGCTGGACGAACTCGGTCTCGAGGTTCCTGAGGGCGAAAAAGCAGAACTAGTGCCCGGGCCCGTTCCGCATGCCCGCGTGCTCGTCCCCACCCCGGCTCCTCGTGAAGTCCGCTAAGGGGAGGGGGAACCTCATCAACAGGCTCGGCAGGACAGCGCTCGACGTGCTCGTGGCGTGGGGCTACGACAAGCTCATAGCCGTGGTAAATGGCCACAGCGATCCCGAGGGGACAGCTCAGGCGTGCATGGGGCAGGTGCCCGGGCACATCAGGGCCCGTGTCCACCTCATAGTCTTCACGTGGAGCATCGATGCGGAGCCCGCGGCCTTCACCGGTGAGACGTGAGCCCAGAGACAAGCGGCTTCGGCTACGACCCCATCTTCGTGCCGGAGGCGATGGGCATACGCAAGAAGAATGCCTACTCGCACAGGGCCAAGGCCTTTAGAGCTTTTGGCGAATGGTATAAAAGGCGGCTTGAGGCCCGCTGAGATCAGCCCCTCCCGGTCTTTAGGAGTTCCACCAGCTTCTCCAGCTTCATCTCGCGCCCCTTCCTCGGGTCCAACAGCATCTCAAGAGCTAGGCTGCCGCGCGCCTCGGTGAAATCGCAGAACC
>CAZVRS010000249.1:0-1142 GCA_964630115.1 uncultured Candidatus Bathyarchaeia archaeon
TATCGCCCGAGGGGGGCATACACCCCAGGGAGGCAGCAAGGCACCACTCCGAGGTAGCCGGGCAGGTCTTGGCCAGGGCCCTCGAGGAAGCTGGCGTGGGCATGGACGATGTGGACGTGATAGCCTTCTCCCAGGGACCCGGAATGGGCCCCTGCCTCAGGACGGGCGCCACGGTGGCCAGGGCACTCGCATCCTACTTCGGGAAGCCCCTGGTGGGCGTCAACCACTGCGTGGCCCACGTTGAGATAGGCCGTTTAGCCTGCCGCATGGAGGACCCCCTGGCGCTCTACGTATCGGGCGGGAACACGCTCGTCACGGCCTTTGAAGCTGGCCGATACAGGGTCTTCGGGGAAACGCTTGACATACCCATAGGGAACTGCCTGGACGTATTCGCCCGTGAGGCCGGCCTAAGGCCCGAGCCCGGCAAGCCCCTCGGGGCCATCGTGGAGGAGCTGGCCTCCAAAGGCCGGGAGCTCGTCCCCCTGCCCTACGTGGTGAAGGGGATGGACCTCTCCTTCAGCGGCCTCCTTACGGCCGCCATAAGGCTCCTCAGGTCGGGCCGGTATAGGCTCGAGGACCTGTGCTTCAGCCTCCAGGAAGTGGCGTTCGCCATGTTGGCCGAGGTGACGGAGCGGGCCCTGGCGCACACGGAGAAGAACGAGCTGCTCCTCACGGGCGGCGTGGCAGCCAACAAGCGCCTCAGGTCCATGTTAGAACATGTGGCATCTGAGCACGGAGCCAGGTTCGCCGTCGTCCCCAAGGAGCTGGCCTTAGACAACGGGGCCATGATAGCTTGGACCGGCATCCTGGCCTACAGATCGGGCCTCACGACCCCCTTGAGCGAGAGCCACGTGAGGCCCAAGTGGCGCATAGACGAGGTCCCGATCCCCTGGAGGGCCTGATCACAGGATCTAACCTTTTTAGGAAGCTGGCCCCAGGGCCCTCTGGTGATGAAGATAGCGGTGGGGCGTCCTGGTGGCCGGAAAGGCAGGAGCTGATGGCTTCTTGTCAAGCTCCGGGCCATCTGTGCTTTCTCGCCTTCTTACAAGCCTGGGCTGAACAAGCATGAGGCGGAAGACGGTAGCGTAACGTCCTGTAGTCCACGCCCTTCTCCGGCGATTATTGGGGGCAAGGAAGGGCTT
>CAZVRS010000250.1:0-1127 GCA_964630115.1 uncultured Candidatus Bathyarchaeia archaeon
AGGTATTCCTCGCACCTGGCGTAGGCTGCCCTCATGTCCTCTATGATGTTCTGAGGTAATCTCTTCCTGACCGTGTAGATGGCCTCGATATCACCCTTATGGCCCATGAAGAACTGCCGGTATGCGTGGCTTATCTTGCCGTGGCTCTCGGCCAACATGAGCTGCGTGTCGAAGTAGGCTCTGAGCACGTAGGGCCGCCACTTGAACAAGGGCCTCATGGCCTTCCTTATCTCCTGCGTTATGCTCTTGGTCGTGATGTGCCTCGTCGTCTTCCTCCCCCGCCCGTGGGATTCGTAGCCCTGCTTCACGGCTATGATCGGCGATTCAGGGGTCAGGACCTCGCCCATGGCCATGCGCTTCTCCAGGTAGGCCTTCAGATACTCGCAGCCCTCCTCGCACAAGAACGTGAAGTATTTATGGCCAGCCTTGCTCAGCTCAGGCCTAACCACTATCATGGTCGGTATCCTCTTGAACTCCACCCTGCCATCCTTGATCTCCATCTCGGGGAAGTCCTTCACCTTGAGGCCATCGGTCCCCCTCATGTTGCCGAGTGTCTCGGGCCTGAGCCCGGCAAAGGCCATCAGGGCAATGGCAACCCTCGCCCTATCGCTGGCGTAGCTGAGTATTCTCCGCAGCTCGTCCTTGCTGGGGACTCGCTCCTCCTCGACGGTCGGCCTCAGGTTCCTGTTCCCGACCTTTATCTTCCTGACGAGCCTTATGCCGTTGAACTCCAGCCAAGAGCGGACAGCCTTCAAGTAGTTCTCGATGTAGCCGGGCGCCTTCCCCTCACGCCTGAGCTTGGCTACAAAGTCCATGAGCAGGTCTTCTACCTCCCGGACATCCCTCTTCGCCATCTCCACGAGCTCCTGGTGGGTGAGACCCGTCATCTTCAAGAAGCGGTAGAGGACTCTGGCCCTCTCGAAGGCGGTTACCTCACTCCCGGCTGCTAAGTTCTCAAACCAGCGCCTGAAGTTGGGGTCATTCAGGAGGTGTGCCCACCTCGCCCTCCTGGGCAAGCCCGTTCTCACCATTGAGGGGGGTAGAGGGCCTGTATTTAAGCGAATCGGAGGGAGTGAATTTTTTGGTGGGCCGGGTGGGATTTGAACCCACGACCTCTCGGTTATCAG
>CAZVRS010000251.1:0-1113 GCA_964630115.1 uncultured Candidatus Bathyarchaeia archaeon
TTGTAGACAATTATGAAAAATGATGAAAATAAACACCGTTAAATACGGAAATGTTAAACATTTAGTTACATGAAAATCAAAAGTGGTACAATAGTTGAATCGCCTCTTTTTCCTGAGCCTGTAAAGGTGGAAAAAGTTGAGGAAATTGGGGACTACGTTAGAATAGTTGGTGCAACAATAAACAGTAATAAGCACATCGATACAATACTTCTTAAAGATGATTTTTCGAAGTTAAGAGTTCTCACATATGATACGGACTTCACTGCTAATGCTGAAAATGTTTTTCTTGCTCTTGAAGCTTACCGCTTCAGACTTGCATCTCTTTTTGATCCCATTTTAGCTATGAACGTTTCAAGAGTTGATCCGCTACCGCATCAGATCGAGGCTGTTTATGGCTATATTCTTAAGCTTCCGAGGATTAGATTTCTGATTGCAGACGACCCAGGAGCTGGAAAAACGATAATGGCTGGTTTGGTCATAAAGGAGTTGAAACTTAGAGGATTAGCAAGAAGAATATTAATTGTGGTTCCAGGACATCTAAAAGACCAGTGGAGAAGGGAACTAAAAGAGAGATTTTCTGAGAACTTCGTGATAGTTGATAGACACACGATGAACGCTCATTTTGGTGAAAACGTTTGGGAAAGAGAGAATCAGGTAATAACCTCAATGGACTTCGCAAAGCAAGAACATATTCTGAGCACGCTCAGCAATGTTCAGTGGGATTTAGTTATAGTCGATGAAGCTCATAAAATGGCTGCTTATAGATATGGGGATAGAATAAATAAAACTGCAAGATATAGGCTTGGAGAAGTGCTTTCAAAAAACACCGAACACCTTTTGTTCCTAACAGCTACACCACATAAAGGTGACCCTGAAAACTTTAGACTCTTCTTAGATTTGCTCGAACCAGGCTTCTTTGCAACTCATGATATGTTGATGGAGTCGATAAAGAAGAAAGAGAATCCACTTTTTATTAGAAGACTGAAAGAAGATTTAAGAGATTTTGAAGGTCGTCCACTTTTCCTACCAAGACATGTTTACACGATTAAGTTTAATATTACTGATGAGGAAAAAGAACTCTACAACGAACTTTCGAAATATGTTATAACGCAG
>CAZVRS010000252.1:0-1108 GCA_964630115.1 uncultured Candidatus Bathyarchaeia archaeon
ATGTGACAGTAGAAGTCAATGTATCATCTGTTAAGGTCATTCTTGATGGAGGAACACTTTTCACATGGTCGGGAACGCTTAACAGAACATTCGGAGGTATTGGGTTTTCCGCTTCAACAGCTACGGCAAATAACTGGCACATCATAGACGATGTTGAGATAACATACAAGGCTTATCCTTCGGTTTCAGTAAGCACGGACAAGACAAATTACACGCTCGGAGAAGTCGTGAGGATGCATTTGGCGATTTCAGGAGGCGAGTTGCCAGTTGTGACGAAGTTCAAACTTGAGCATCAGGGACCGGAAGGCACGGAACTGCTTTACGAGTCAGCACTTTTCATCTTGTCTCCGAACTTCTCTTTGAACAGAACAGTTCCTTTCCCAATTCCCGTGAGTCCATTTGTCGCAGGAGGTTCGCACACTTTCATCGCAACGCTTGTTGAACCCACAACCGGCACAATAATCGCAAGAGATTCCACATCTTTCTACATAAACGACACAATCCTGCAAAAGCAAAAAATAGAAATGCTGGTGTGAGGCTATAATTACCCTTCTTTTCCCCGTTTTATTTTTTTAATTATATTTCCGCATATATATCCTCCCAAACGGAAGCGGTCAGGACGATAGCGATTTCGAGAGGTGTGCCTTTTGCATAGGAAATATCACGGAGCCGTTCTTTTATCTTCTCAATCTCTTCCTCGTCTATTTTTCCATCCTCAATCATCCCTGCAACTCTGAAAGTGAGCAGAGCAAATTTCGTTTCATCATCAAATCTGTCAAACATCGGCGTCTCCTCTCGCATCCTCTTCGCTTCTTTCCTTATCTTCTCCCTCGTTAATTTGCTCACCGCCCTCTTCACTTCCTCATCTGTCACCTTCGGCACACTGAAACTCACAGGTAATCGCACTGGCAACGAAACATGTTGCAAAATCCTGCGTTCCACTTCCCCAATCTCCCTCTTTACTATCCCCAATATATCCCTTCTTAATCCCTTAACTTCTTCTCTTATATCTTTTAACGCACCGTTGATATAGGACATGAACACGCTGATTACAATTGCGAATGCTGTAAGGAAAATGCCGAACGCCGTCACCGTTACAGTGAGTATC
>CAZVRS010000253.1:0-1079 GCA_964630115.1 uncultured Candidatus Bathyarchaeia archaeon
AGGTATGAAGGTCTATTACGATCCTAAACACGATGTGATGTATATAGAATTCTCGAATAAGAATGCAGTCGATACTATCGAAGTAGAAGAGGGAATTTTGATCGATTACGGTGAAAACAAGGAGATCGTAGGTATTGAGATAATCGATGCTTCTCGAAGGTTAAAGGCTGATTTAAGGGAGATAACGATAAGGCTAGAGCAATCATGAAAATCGCTTTCATTTACGATGCTGTTTATCCTTGGATGAAAAAGGATTAGCAAAAAGATTATTTTAGGTTAAAATTTAAGTATGTATGAATGACAGTCAATAAATATTTAGTAGGTAAGCAGAGGTCTAACGACAGGAAGGAAGAGCTTGAGAAAGAGCTTAAGAAGCTCGTTGAAAGATTAAAAAGAGATAAGAGTGTCAAACTTGTTTTACTCTTCGGTTCCTTGGCGAGAGGAGACGTTGGAAGTGCAAGCGACATCGACCTGATTATCGTGAAAGAGACTGATAAGAAGTTTCTGGACAGACTTGATGAGTTTTATGATGATGCGGAGATTGCAATGGATGTGCTCGTCTATACACCAGAGGAATTTGAGAGAATGAAGGACAGAAGTTTTATCAGGAGAGCAATTAAGGAGGGTAAGGTGCTATATGAAGCGGAATCCGCTTGAAGAAGGAAGAAGATGGCTTTTACAAGCAGAAAGAGATTTAGATGATGCTGAATTCTGTTTAAGTGGAAAAAGATATAATCTCGCATGCTTTCTTGCTCAGCAAGCCTCAGAAAAAGCCCTGAAAGCCTTTTTGTATGCAAAGGGAGAGGAGATCGTGTTTGGTCATTCGGTCGCAGAACTGCTGAAAAGAGCGATGGAGTACGATGAGAGTTTTAAAGATTGTAAAAGTGCATCTGTGCTTGACAAGTATTACATTCCAACGAGGTATCCGAATGGGTTGCCAGGGGGAGTTCCATATGAGGCTTTTGATGAGGCTGATGCGAAAAGGGCGATTGAACTGGCTAAAAGTGTGATAGAAATCGTAAAGAAGAAATTGGAGGCTTAGAATGAAGATCGCCTACATTTACGATGCCGTCTATCCT
>CAZVRS010000254.1:0-1060 GCA_964630115.1 uncultured Candidatus Bathyarchaeia archaeon
GCGTCGTAAGCGCCCTTCCCGAACAGCTTGTCCCAGGCATACTCAACGCTCGGATACCAGAGGGGCCAGCCGAACAGGCATATTATCAGCAGGATACCGCTCACCAGCGGTATCACCATAGTCACGTTCATGGCGTAGCCTAGCGTCTTCGTGCCCAACAGGCCTATGATATACCATATGATATCCAGGATTATGCCTCCCACCAGGCAGGCCCATCCCTTCTGCATCGTTTCGCCGACCGACACGAACCACGTCAGGCCCGTTATCTTGCCGAAGACCCAGAAGCTCAGGCCCCAGAACCAGATGTCCAAGTAGGCGATCACGCCGTAGACCAGGGCGTCACACCACCAGAACATCCAGTTGCTTATGAAGCCTATGAACGGGTTCAGGCACCTGCTTATGTAGATGTAGTCGCCGCCCGTCCTGGGCATGGCCACGCCCATGAGGCTGAGGCAGATGGCCAAGCAGACCACGGGTATGCCGCCTATGGCGTAGCCAGCCCAGACGTTGGCGTGCGGGTAGGCGTAGATGGCCTTGACGCTGAAGAAGTTGATGCCGCCGCCTATGGTGTGGCAGAGGGCCATGCTCATGCAGGTGAACCAGCCGACCTCCCTGACTAGGCCTGTGGCCTTCCTGACGAAGATTACACCTTCCTCGCCCATTCTTCCTCCCGGAGGGGAGGTCGTGATATTCCTCGCTATTTAAGATTTACGGAAAGGGCCGAAAAAGCCTCCCCCATGTGCTTTTAAGTCTTTATAAGGAGCCAAACGGAGGCCATGACCCACTTTTGGGAAATACTTGATGGCAGGAATAAAATGGTTGGGGGTTGAGGCCTGGCTTAGGCAGGCGGTATCTCCGTGTATACCTCCTTGACGGAGACGCCCCTGCCCATGTTGTAGTGCCAGTAGGCCACGAAGATTATGGAGCCAACGGTCATGCTCAGCACCGTTATGAGCGTCCAGTAGAGGCCCAGCACGCCCAAGGCCACCATGCCCCATCAGCTCATGCCGTAGCATATCAGTATGAACGGCAGGGATATGATGCCCGTCAGCGTCTCCAC
>CAZVRS010000255.1:0-1055 GCA_964630115.1 uncultured Candidatus Bathyarchaeia archaeon
ACGGTCATTATCTTCTTCATGCCAGCTTTCTCGAAGAACGGGTTATAGCGTGCCATGGCTGCCGTGGTCTCCACGTGCCTTATGCCCATCTTGGCCGCTGGCCTCAGACTCTCACGGACGAGCTTGGCCCCGAGGCCTATGCCACGGTAAGCGGGGTGAATGACTACCCTGGATATGCGTGCCCACTCACGGTTCAGCTCCTCTATGCTCGGCTTGTAGCCGACAGCTTGGACACGGCCCTTGGTGGCCGGGAAGCACGAGCTGTACACTATCACGCCTATGGTCTTGCCGTTGTACACGGCCCTGAAGATGGCCTTGGGAACCGGGAGCCTATGAGAGCGGTAGTGGAACTCCTTTAGCTTCTCCCAGTCTGCCTTAGTGCCAGGCTCCACCCGGACTAGCTCGGCTATCGAGCAGCCCTGGCTGGTATCCGGGTGCTCATCATATTCTACCTCGACCTCACCAGGCTCTATGTCCTTGTGGATGTAGATATTGGGCCTCAGGTCGTCCTTGAGGTCCGTCCTGGTGGTCGCAAGGATGACCGTCTTGCCCATCTTGCGAGCTGCC
This sequence comes from uncultured Candidatus Bathyarchaeia archaeon, assembly GCA_964630115.1. Classification (GTDB taxonomy): domain Archaea; phylum Thermoproteota; class Bathyarchaeia; order EX4484-135; family EX4484-135; genus EX4484-135. Next base: position 568 of record CAZVRS010000255.1, read on the forward strand.
CTGGCGAAGTTGTAAGCCACCACCTTGGCCGTATCCGCATCTAGGGTGCTAGCGAACTCATCTATGATCAGGATTGGCTTAGGGCTCTCGAGGAGCTTGGCAAGCCTGAAGCGGTACTTCTGGCCCTCTGATAGCTCGCTGTAGCGTCTTGCCCACACCCAGGGCTCGGCTAAGCCCACCATGCTGAGGAGCCTGATGGCCTCTTGCGTGTTACGCCCTATCTGATCCACTATGGCCTTGTCCGGGTCGATCTTCACGTCATCGAGCGTGGCTACCTTATCACGCCCGAAGTGCTCGGCCAGGAGCCTCAGCAGCGTGGATTTGCCAGACCCAGAGCGGCCCGTTATGTATACGATGTCCCCGGGCCTTATCCGCACCTTGAAGTTCCTGAATATCGGGAACTCCTTGCTCCTGACCAGGCCCACGCCAAAGGCTTCCTGTATGTCCTTGATACGCTTGGTTACCTCGGGAGCGTGCGTCCTATACGA
>CAZVRS010000256.1:0-1041 GCA_964630115.1 uncultured Candidatus Bathyarchaeia archaeon
ATAGGATTTCGTTTCCGGCCCCTCAGGCCGGAGGTATCTCCGTGTAGAGCTCCTTGACGGATATGCCCCTGGCCACGTTGTATCTCCAGTAGGCCACGAAGATGATGCAGCCTATAGTGAATATCAGCGCCATGAAGACGAACCACGACAGGACGCTTATGAGCTCCAGGAAGGTGTGGCCGAAGATTATTATCCAGAACGGCAGGCCTATGATGCCGAACAGCGTCTCAAGCGGTATTGGCCCTAAGCTCAGCTTCAGCCCTCTCTCCCAGATGTCCGGCCTCACGAACGGGTATATTATGGCCGTGAGCTGGGCGAAGAGGGCCCTCCACATGAAGAAGTTCGTAGTCAGGCCCATGGCGAACCACGGGCTGACGTGCGTAAGGACGACGCCTATCAGGCCTATGGCGAACACGACCGTCAGGGCCCAGTGCGGGCTGTGGAACCTGTCGTTCACGGCCGCCAGGAACTCGGGGAAGAACCTGTCGAAGGCCCAGGCGAAGATGGCCCTTGAGCAGACGAACTGGAAGGCCGGTATGTCGTTCATCAGCCAGAAGGCACCGTGTATGCTGACGAGGAAGCCTATGACCGGGTGCGGGGCTAAGACGGTAGCGAACAGAGGCAGCATCGGTGCGAACTTGGGCATGGGCTTCAGGCCCCTGGCCTTGAAGGCAGCGTTCCAGACGTCATCAGGGGCGTTCACGGCGTAGTTGTAGGCCTGGACGAAGGGGCCAAAGGCCGTGTAGAGGCCGCTGGTCAGGAGGACGTAATAGACCATGATGAAGATGGCGGCGGCTGCCGAGCCAGCAATCATGCTCTTCGTCGGGGCCTTGACCTCGCTGCCTATGTAGATGCCTGAGGTGGCACCTATGTAGGCCCAGGTGGCCGGGACCATGACGGCGAAGGTAGGCCCGGCCGCAAATCCCCTGTGGCCAGGCCAGTATAGCGCTTCTTTCCAACCCTGGCTCTTGGCTATATCTATGATGGCGTCGTAAGCGCCCTTCCCGAACAGCTTGTCCCAGGCATACTCAACGCTCGGAT
>CAZVRS010000257.1:0-1035 GCA_964630115.1 uncultured Candidatus Bathyarchaeia archaeon
AAAGCGCTGATTAAACTCGGCAGTAAATGCTTGATCTATGCACCTTATGGGAGTTTTGTTATTATACAGTAAATAGGGAAGGAGTGCGACTGTAACCTATGGAAAACCTCTGTACAGTGAAATTTAATTTAACGAATTCACATCAACCGGGACTGTCAAGATAACCACCTCCAATAATTATAGAATGCCATAAAGCTCTCTAACCAGCTCTGAACTGAGTTGAAGGAAGAGTTGTATGGAAATCTCTTCCAGAATCTCTTTACTCTCTCTTTTAGCTGAGAAAAGAATCCTTCAACTGCATTCCAAACGTTTCGTGTCTGTACTTCAGCCCTAACCTCTTGAAAGCCCACAGATACCAGGTTCCTCTATCAACGACGAATTCTGGTTCGTTCTCGCAGTACTTAAGAACCATTCTGAGAAAAACGTAGGCTTCAAAGCTACTTCTTCCTTTTGAAACCCATATTCTCTTGTATCAACATCTATTGCTGACCAGACAAAGATCTGAGTATTTTCAAGCTTCATCTTCGTTTCATCTATAGCTATAAGCCTCCTCCTCTTTTTTCAGGTGGTTTAATAACCTCCTTCAGTCTGTGATAATAAGTTCTCACGGATTCATAGCTCATTTCCTGGAAAATAGACATAAACTGGCTAGCTTTTCTCAAAGAAAGACCAAAGAAATATAATAGTGCCTCAAGTATTTTTAATCTTATATCTTTTCCGTTCCTCTTGAAAATCTTCTTAACTTCGATTTCATGCATCAGCTTAGCTAAATTTGGTCTCATAAGTCGTATTTCTGCTATTTATAATTTATTGTTGCCTTGACAGCTCCGAAAATGTAACGGCAAACTCGATAGTTTTCAACTACAACCTATATAACACCGTTATAATACTTAGTTTAGAACATGACAATCGAATTTAGTCCACATGCTAAGAAGAGGCTTAAGATTAGGGGGATTGCTGAGGCGGATGTAATATCTGCCAGAGTGTTTTTAACAAGGAAAAAGCTTAGAGAGCATGTTAAATTTCAGGGACGCA
>CAZVRS010000258.1:0-1029 GCA_964630115.1 uncultured Candidatus Bathyarchaeia archaeon
GAAATAATCGTTCTATATGGTTAGTTTCTCATAATTCTTACCTTAAGTAATAGATTAAATTGTAGGCATCTGGTTATGACATCACATTGTGAACGATTTAAATACTACATCTGAGATATATCAATAAAATGCCCCATAGTGCTGAAATCACCAATTAGTGTCTTGCTAACGAAAAAGAACATTACTAAGTTTTAGTTTTAGTTAGACTATTTTTTGTTCAAAGAATCTAAGCATAACATCATAATATTATTATATTTGATTTCAATAATAGAATCACTGGCAATTTTGATGAGAATATTTACCAAATGATCGCTGAAGGAAGAAAATTAAAGATGATTCATATTCTTTCGACTTTAACGAAGGATACGTTAACTTAGTGCAAAAAGTATATATTTAACATTTAAAGCTTGCGCCCTCAAGTTAACATGTCCTTAATGAAGGTAACTAAGTAATCTTGAACTTAAATGAAAGATAATAATAGAACCAGATGAGAGTTTTATTTCGAGGGGTGTTAAGAGTCTTATAAGAAAATAAGTTATGTGATTATAAAAAACGACTATATTTTGGAGAATTGTAAACTGATAAAAGGAGATAGGAGTTTAAGCGCTATAAACTCTGAAGACCTTGTTACGGTAAGGGATTTACATTAAATATTTGACAAATCTGGATATAATCTGATTTCAGCCCATTTATCGGGACTCTCTGATACTCTCACTCTAACAACGTTTAATCCTCTTTCTCTAAGCTGATTAAAGATTTCTAAGCATATATTTTCTGAAGTTGGATTCTCAAAGTGTTTGTTTAGTAAATCGTGGTCGTATTTATCTATTATCTCTCTTAAAATCCTTTTTAACTCATAGAAGTCTATAACCATGCCGTCCTTAACATCTCCTTCTACCTCAACCTCAACTTTAAAGTTATGTCCATGTACTTTTCCACACTTCCAGTGTCCTGGGATTAAATGCGCTGCACTGAAAGTTTCTGATACCCCCACTATCATTTTAATTATCTCACCCCAAATATTTATGT
>CAZVRS010000259.1:0-1017 GCA_964630115.1 uncultured Candidatus Bathyarchaeia archaeon
GTATGAGCGGGACCTGGTAGACGAGCGGGACGGTGTAGGAGCAGAAGACGGCCTCACGGGGTATGGTGCCGAAGAGGGCTATCTTGGCCCTCGCCTCCTCATTTATCATCTTCGAGCACCTGGCCACTATTATGTCGGGCTGTATGCCTATTCGCCTCAGCTCGTTCACGCTGTGCTGGAGGGGCTTGGTCTTCATCTCGCCCGTGACGTCCAAGATGGGGACGAGGGCCACGTGGACGTAGAGCGTGTTCTCGTAGCCTTCCTCGAGCCTCATCTGCCTTATGGCCTCCAGGAAGGGCAGGCCCTCTATGTCGCCCACCGTCCCCCCGACCTCGACGAGGACGACGTCGGCACCCGATTTCTCGGCCACACGCCTTATCCTGGCCTTTATCTCGTCCGTGATGTGCGGTATTATCTGGACGCACTTGCCTAGGTAATCGCCCCTCCGCTCACGCTCTATGACGGTCAGGTAGACCTGGCCCGTCGTTATGTTGTTCTCCCTCGGAAGGTCCATGTCGAGGAAGCGCTCATACCAGCCCAGGTCGAGGTCCGTCTCGCCGCCGTCCTCGGTGACGAAGACCTCGCCGTGCATGTATGGGTTCATGGTCCCGCTGTCCACGTTCACATACGGGTCTATCTTTATGGCCGTGACCGTGTAGCCCCTGGCCTGGAGCATCTTGCCTATCGAGGACGTTACTATGCCCTTGCCGACGGAGCTGAGGACGCCGCCCGTGACGAAGATATACTTGGTCCTCACGCAAGCGTGAAGGGGCCCTAGTGCATAAAACCGTTTCCCACCCGACCTTTTGCACATCGGCCGGTTAGGTCAAACTGAGCTGGCCTCGTCCATGTCATCGTGAGCCGTGCTCAGGATAGCGTCAGCTCAACCGAGGACTAACTACTCCCACCTCGTCCCCGGTATCCTCAAGCCTAAGCCTATGACATATACTTCCGGGCTTTCAGGCCTGCTGGCCTTAGGCTTGAAGAGCCTGGCCACCTTGAAGGACCGCCTGGCCC
>CAZVRS010000260.1:0-1017 GCA_964630115.1 uncultured Candidatus Bathyarchaeia archaeon
TAGAAGGAGAGGCGGAGCTCACCATAGTGGACGGCAGGACCGTGATGGCTGGGATGGCCTTGGCCTGGCTGGAGGTAGCCGGGAGAGGGAGCATAGTTCAGGCAGCCGTCCTCGATGTGGATGAGCCCCTCCTTGGCATGATGGCCTTAGAGGCCTTGGGCCTGGCGTGAATCCAGTGAGCGGCGAGCTAAGGCCCACGAGGAGCTTCTTGGCCCGGGCCTAGAGGGGCGAAGGGGCCTGTCCCCACCAGTAGAGGTAAGGGGCCTTATGATGGCCTCGGCAGGGGGCTAGCCAGAAGTGGTGCCCCGGCCGGGACTTGAACCCGGGACCCCTGGCTCGAAAGGCCAGGATGCTTCCAGCCTACACCACCGGGGCCGTCATTAAGGGCCTGGAGGGGTTATAAAATCCTTCCCTTTTGCTGAGCGGGCCTTAGGCGAAGTAGGGCTTCCCGTATTCCTCGGAGAACACGAACTCGGCCAGCTCCTTCCTCGGGGGCGTCTTGGGCTCGTGAGCTGGCTTCCCTAGCGGTATTAGGACGACGAGCTCAACGCCCTCGGGGAGCTTCAGCACCTCTGAGGCCCTCTTGTGGTCCAGGGCGCCTACTATGACGGTCCCCAGGCCCAGCGAGTGGGCAACCAGGCACATGTTCTGGACGGCCAGGGCCACGTCGAACATGAGCCAATCCCCTTTGTCCGTGACGGGCTTGCCCTTGTAGAAGCCCGAGATGCCCTTCCTCCCGCACACGGCAAGCAGGACGGGGGCCTGGGCAACTGCTTCCTTGGCCGGGTTCCTCTCAGGCACCAACAGGTCAGATAGGGCCTTCTTCTTGGCCGGGTCCTTCACGACCACTATTTCCCAGCACTGAGTGTTGGCCCAGGATGGGGCCCACCTGGCGGCCTCTAGGACGGCCCTGAGGGCCTCCTCCGGCACGGGCTCCGGGGAGAACTTGCGGACGCTCCTCCTCGTCCTTATGGCCTCGAGGACCTCCATGTCGGCCACCGGGCCAAGGCCGCTTTT
>CAZVRS010000261.1:0-1016 GCA_964630115.1 uncultured Candidatus Bathyarchaeia archaeon
AAGGAGCAGGGCCGCCTGGACCTCTTCCTGAAGCCGAGGCTCCCGAAGGATTGGTCAGCTTGGTCTAGGCCCAGGGAGAGGGTGTGGAGGTGATGGATGGTGGCCGAGAAGCCGGTTTACAGCTTGTTCATGAAGAACCTGAGGGCCGGCAGGTTCGTCTACACTGGCGAGGCCGAGCCTCACAAGACGACCGACATATCGGACCTCATAGAGTCCTTCAAGGCCCTGAAGGGCTACGTCATAGCCATAAACGTGACGGACAACCCGACCGCCTACGCCTACATATCGTCCTTGGTGGCCAGCTACCTGATACAGCGTGAGACGGGCATAGAAGCCATTTACCAGGTCACGTGCCGTGATCGCAACCGCCTCGCCATAACGTCCGACCTGTTAGGTGCCTACGCCTTGGGCATAAGGAACGTCTTGGCCCTGACGGGCGATCACCCGTGCGTGGGCGATAACCCGCAGGCCAAGCCCGTCTTCGACCTCGACTCGACCACGCTCCTCTACCTCATAAGGCGCATGGTCGACGAGGGCGTGGACCTGGCCGGGAACAAGATAGAGCACCCGCCCAAGTTCCACGTGGGCATAGCTGCCAACCCGAACGCCGACCCGATAGAGCCTGAGCTGCTGAAGATAGAGCGCAAGGTCAACCTTGGGGCCGAGTTCATACAGACGCAGTGCATCTACGACATAGAGGTCGCCAAGGCCTTCCTGAAGGAGGCGGAGCGCTGGAAGATCCCGGTCCTGATAGGAATAACGCCGTTCAAGTCCGTTGGCATGATGAAATACATGATACAGTATGTCCCGGGCATAAAGGTCCCGAAGGAGATACAGGAGCGCATCATAGAGGCGAAGAAGCGTGGCGGCAAGGAAGCCGTCTACGAGGAGAACATCGAGATATTCACGGAGATGATAAAGGAGCTCAAGAAGACCACGAGGCTGGCCGGCTGCCACATGATGGCCGTGGGCTTCGAGTGGATCGTCCCGAAGATAATCGAGCGTGTGGAGGGCGG
>CAZVRS010000262.1:0-1009 GCA_964630115.1 uncultured Candidatus Bathyarchaeia archaeon
AGATTGTCCCAGCATTCCCTTAATTTCTTCAAGTTCACTTTCAACGGCATTCACCCTCCCTTTACTTACAGTCTGAAGGAATGAAGGAAATACCGTAATATTCGTAAAAGAGATTGCGTGCGTATTCATCCTCTTCTATATCCTCAAACAAGTCCGGATACGCACACTTCGCAAGAGCAAGCATTCTCATAGAAATACCACCCGGATGCCAACCGTATGCTTTTGAATAATAATAACCTGTCAAATCACAAACTCTTCCATTTTTTACCGCTTTTAATCCTGCCCATGCTGAATTATTGTATATCATATCGGGAGATAAAGTTTCTTTAGACATGGAGAACAAAATGATGACATCTGGATCCCACGCATAGACCTGTTCAAGAGAGACATACAAATATTTCTGCTCAATATCGCCAGTTACTGGAATCGTATTTATTCGCTCAAGAATATCTATGTTCACACCACCTTTCCCTTCCGTTGATATTTCACTATCTTTCAGACGATAAATTAAGAAAGTTGTTACCTTTTCCTCAACTTCATCCGTTCTCAAAAGCACTTTTTCTCTCTCCTCTCTCATTCTGTTAATTATCTCCTCTGCCTCAAGCTCCTTATTGAAGAGCCATCCAAGAAGTAACATTGCTCTGTCAAGATCCTCTATGACATCTAAGTCTATTGCGATTACAGGTATTCCCGTTTTCTCCTCAATCTCCTCCACTCTCTCGTAATCTGCCTCACTATACGCCCATAAGATAACACAGTCAGGGCTCACCTCCATGAGTTTTTCTAAATCCAACCCCGACCATAGACTACCGCCGATTTTAGGCAGGTCTTCCGGTATTTTCCCCGCTTCAATTAAGGCTTTAATTAGTGGATACTTCTCACGATACTTCTCACTGACAGCGGCAACCTGGTTGTATGCTCCCAGTGCATAAATCATTAACTCAAAGTTAGAATTGAGAACTGCTGCTCTCACAGGCTCCTTTACAGTCACCGTTCTATCAAGAAAATC
>CAZVRS010000263.1:0-1008 GCA_964630115.1 uncultured Candidatus Bathyarchaeia archaeon
ATCTTGAGCTTCCGGCCCCTCATCATCTCCCCTCCTCGCCTTCCCCTCCTCCCTCGCCTTTTAAAACTGGAACCACCCTGTAATACTCCGATACATAACCGGGCTTCTTCACGACCTTTATGCCTTCATAATCCACGTGGAGCATCCTTATCTTATACTCGCCCGGGTCCTCGCCACGCCTCTCTATCTGCTCCCGGAGGCAGTTTATCAGCTCTTGGACGGCCCACTTGATCCTCGCCCTTGCCCTCTTATACCTGGAGCCGTAGACCTTATACATGCCCCTTATCTTAGACCTCACGTAGTAATCTGCGTATAGGACGACGTTCGCAAATACCACGACCACTATCAGCAGGATGCCGAGGTTGAGCCACCAGAAATACCTGACGAGTATGTCCCTCACGAAGTTGAAGCCGTGTGCGGCCACCAACAGGGCGGCCAGGGCCGCCACGCTCAGGTATGCGAAGTGCTTCAGGGGAGGGAGGATCTTCATCCACTTCACGAGGCTCTTGTCCGCCATCGGGACGAAGGCTATCTTTGATATATCGGTCCTCACCTTCTTCCAGATCTCTTTCGCCTTCCTGACGCCAGAATCCTCTATGGCCTTCTCCAAGAGGGCCGGGTCAACGCACCTGAACTTCCTATACTCGTCGAGCCAGCTTATGGCCCTGGCCAGCTCCTCCAGGTTCACCTTGCCAGGCGGCCGGGCCTTCCTGGGCCTCCTGTATCTTATCCTCCTCCAGACCCTGCTCAAGCACACCACCTTGGCCTGTTTTCCGTAGATCATTCTGCGGAGAATACTTAAGAATTACTCATTCCCAGAAGTTTACGGATCTGCTGGAGGATAAGATACAGGATGTTCAAGGACCTCATATTCAACCTAGCGGCCATAGTCTGCCCGTGTGAGGCCTGACATCTGGGAGAGAGGCCTCAAGCTCAGCATAGGGCCCGTGCCGGTGGAGACGCTGACGGGCATCATATCCCTGCCGTTCATACTGATATGCTACGGCA
>CAZVRS010000264.1:0-1004 GCA_964630115.1 uncultured Candidatus Bathyarchaeia archaeon
CAGCCCCTCAGGACCTTCCGGCCCCCTACGAGCTTGTTCAAGGTGACGAAGACGCCCATGGGCTCCCATAGCTCCTCGGGCGTTCCCTCGGGTGGCCTCAGGACCTCCCGGTCCCTCAAGTAGGTTTCTATGGCCTCTCTGGCCAGCTTGACGAGGAATTCCCCGTGTTCGTCTTTTATCCGAGCCGACATAGCCATCTGTTAGTCGGCCCCGGGCTCTTAAGCGTGCTCTGTGCTCCAGAGGGAGGCCAAGATTTAAGAGGCCCCTGAGGACCGCTGGCCGGGATGCTCATGGGTGAGCGAGCGGCCGTGGCCGAGCATATATCAAAATACTACGGGTCCATCAGGGCCCTCGACGGCGTGTCCCTGGAGCTCAGGAGAGGCGAGATAGTGGGCCTGCTGGGCCCGAACGGATCCGGGAAGACGACGCTCATAAAGCCCTTCATGGGCTTCATGAAGCCGGACGCAGGCCACGTGTCCGTTTTGGGGGCTGACCCCTACGAGGACCCGAGCGTCAGGGCCCGGGTGGGCTACGTGCCCGAGGAGCTGGCCCTCTACGAGTCCCTGACGCCCAAGGAGTTCTTCGACCTCTTGGCCAGGATAAGGCGTATGAACCCGGTGGCTACGTGGAGAAGCTCGATATGCTGGCCTCATCCTTCGGCCTCAAGGACAGGATGCACGACCTCATAGGCTCTTTATCGAGGGGGAACAGGCAGAAGGTAGCCATAATAGCCGCCCTGATGCACGAGCCCGACCTGCTGCTCTTGGACGAGCCCATGACGGGCCTCGACCCGGCCGTGGCCAGGGTATTCAAGGAAGTCCTCTACGACATGAGGGACAAGGGCCACTCCATATTGTTCTCGACCCACATACTCGAGTTGGCCGAGAGAGATGTGTTCTGGCTCTTGTTCTCAAGCGGCCTGAGGAGGAAAGAGCTGGCCCTCGGGAAAGCCCTGGCCTGCAGCCTGGCTTATGCGGCCTATGCGATACCGCTCGGGCTCGCCT